>NZ_JAIQZM010000037.1 GCF_023333595.1 Argonema galeatum A003/A1 | reverse complement strand
GGTCAGTTGTCAGTGGTCAGTTGTCAGTGGTCAGTTGTCAGTGGTCAGTTGTCAGTTGTCAGTTGTCAGTGGTCAGTTGTCAGTTGTCAGTTGTCAGTTGTCATTAGACCTCTCCAGAAATTAAAGGTGCTTTACCTGTAACCCTCGTAGAGACGTTGCATGCAACGTCTCTACATTCTTTTTTGGAGAGGTCTATTGGTCATTCTCTCCCCCACTCCCCTCTTTCCCTAGCCCCTAGCCCTTAATCTCTTCTTTACTTTTGACTTTTGACTTTTGACTTTTCTAGCTTTCGGGTTTTGGTTGGCATTCTTTGGGTAACTCAACGAAGACGCGATCGCTCTCTTTTAATCCATCCAGAACCTGAGTTTGGTCTTCGATCGTTGGCCCGATCGTCACAGCGCGAAACTCGCATTTTTTCGACTCACCCGGTACTTTCACACCAGTCTGTCCCTTTTCGGTGACGATCGCCACTGTTGGCACCATTAAGGCACCTTTCACCTCGTTGCCCAAAAACGTCATATCCACGTTCATGCCAGAACGCAACTCGTCAAGTCCGGTATCAAGAGCGACACGCACCTGGAAAGATGTGACGTTTTGATCGAGTACAGCTTCCGGCGCAATCAGGCGCACGCGACCCTTAAACACCGTATCTGAATAGGCGTCTGCCACAATCTCAACAGGCTGTTCCTTTTTAATTTGTCCGATATCCACTTCCGGGACTTTCGCCAGAACTTCCAAACCTTTTGCGATCGCGACAATAGAAGTGGAAGTCGCCGAAGCGGTATTTGAACCCGACGTAGTAGGTGTCACGAAAGCGCCCACATTGGCATATTTCTGCGTTACAACCCCATCTAAGGGAGCCCGAATAATGGTATCTTCCAGCTGGACTTGAACCTGTTGCAACCGACCCTGAGCTTCTCTAACACTTGCTTCTGCTTGGGCGATATCCTCCACGCGGGAGCCATTCTGCATCAGCTGTAAGGCTTGTTGCGCTTCTCTGACAGTCGCTTCTCGCTGGGCAATTTCCTCACTGCGAGAACCATTCTGCATCAGCTGTAATGCTTGTTGTGTTTCTCTGACAGCTGCTTCTCGCTGGGTAATTTCCTCACTGCGGGTGCCCTTCTGCATCAGCTGTAATGCTTGTCTGGCTTCTCTAACAGCTGCTTCTCGCTGGGTAATTTCCTCACTGCGGGTGCCCTTCTGCATCAGCTGTAATGCTTGCCGCGCTTCTGCCACAGCTGCTTGCCGCTGGTTAATTTCCGCTGGAGAAGTGCCATTCTCGACTTGCGCCAAACGACGTTTGGCTTCATCCAGCGTTGCTGTAGTCGTGCGGTAGTCTGTTAGGACTTCATCGAGGCGATCGCGAGTAATTGCTCCCTGTTTTTGCAAGCTTTGATAGCGATTAACCCGTTCCCGCGCCAAGTCCAGCCGTGCTTGAGCTGATTCTACTTGAGCTTTGGCTGCTGCAATCTGTTGCGGATTAGCACTTTGCACTGACGCCAGCTGGGCTTCGACTTGGGCTAGACGAGATCTGGCTTGTGCAATCTCTTCGGGACGACTCCCCGCACGGGCAGCGGCTAGTTGGGCTTCACTTTGGGCTAGACGAGATCTGGCTTGTGCAATCTCTTCGGGACGACTCCCCGCACGGGCGGCTGCTAGCTGGGCTTGGGCTTGGGCTAGACGCGCTCTGGCTTGTGCAATCTCTTCGGGACGACTCCCCGCACGGGCGGCTGCTAGCTGGGCTTCAGATTGGCTCAGACGCGCTCTGGTTTGTGCAATCTCTTCTGGGCGATTTCCCGCACGCACTTTGGCAAAGTTAGCTTTGGCTTGCTCCAATTTAGCTTTGGCTTGCACTATCTGAGCCTGGATATCATCGTCATCCATGCGAGCGACAATTTGGCCTTGCTTTACTTTGTCTCCCTGTTCTACGCGCAACTCGGCTAAACGTCCAGTAGTTTTAGGACTGAGGTTAACGGTCTGAATTGGCACCACCGAACCGCTGGCGGTAATGCGGAGAGTGAGGTTTTTTGATTCTACGGGTACGGTCAGATCGGCAATGTCTGACTGTTTTGGTGTTGCCCGATTTAGATATAAGTATGTGCTACCGGAGGCAGTTAAAAGCGTCACAGCTATTAAACCCATCACCCAGGGCGGGGGCTGGTCAACTTTTTTGCCAATCAATGGAATTTGCATATTCGTAGTTTTGCAACTAAGGTTAAAGACCGGCCTGCCGCCAGTGGGGTTTAAAACAGGTTCACCCGATCGCCAGAAGCCGTCTAGTCTCCGATTAGAAAATATATGCGCGAGCCTGAATAAACTTGCCTACTGGTATACCAGATGCTTCATCTTTCTTAATACTAGCGATGTGGGGACGATCGAGGTATCCCCAGTTGGGTAAGTAGTTGGCATCATTGGTAAAGTACAGGACTTACGCACTAACCTAAGGTTTTGCCCCCCTAGCCCCCCAGATTTGGGGGGCTAGGGGGGCGAAAAGCGTAAGTCCTGAAGTAGTTCTACAATCTTCAATCCAAAAGAAAAATGCTCAATCAGGACTGGGCCCTTCGCACCCAGTACTCCAGAAAGCTTGCGATCAGCTAAACTTGTCCGCCACGATAGAATGCAGTATGGTTGAAGTAAATTTAAGATATCTTCTGGACTTAGAGGCTATACTGTGCCTACCAATCGCAAACCCTGGTTTTATTTTCTGCTTATATTCGGTATGTTGAGTGCGGCTGGGCCAGTTTCTGGACAGGCACTCGTACCGCACACGCTGCAACTCGATTCTGCTCAACTAGAGCAGCAGGGCGTGAGTCTGGCACAAGAAGCGGCTCAATTGGCACAATTCCAACAATATGACGTAGCTTTGTCGCGAGCAAGGCTGGCAACGCAGCTGGCCCCTAAAAATTATCAAGCCTGGTTCCTGTTAGGAGGCTTGTATTTGCAAACGAATGAAGCAGACAAAGGAATTGCAGCCCTACAACGGGCGAGAACGCTCAAACCGGATGAACCTGCGATTTTGTTTGCTATGGGTTCAGCCTATTTTCAACAACAGAAGTACCAACAAGCGATCGCTTCTTTGCAGGAAGGCTTAAAGCTCAAACCCAATTCCCCAGAGGCTTTATTCGATTTGGGCAATGCCTATTACCGCTTAAAGAAGTTTCCAGATGCGATCGCCCAGTACGAAAAAGCAGTGGCGACTGATGGCAAATTCTGGCCCGCGATTAACAACGTCGGACTGATAAAATACGAACAGGGTGATGTGGAAGGAGCCATTAAAAAGTGGCAAGCAGCCTTAGCTATTGAAAAGGATGCCGCCGAACCGACATTAGCCATAGCAGCCGCACTTTATGCTAAAGGCGATCGGGAACAAGGCTTAGCAATGGGAGAAGCAGCTATCCGCAAGGACGATCGCTACGCGGATGTAGAGTTTTTAAAGGATAATCTTTGGGGCGATCGTCTTCTAAAAGACACGCAAAAACTTTTAGAAACCCCCAGAATTAAAGCAACTCTAGCTCAAACTCAAAGTCAACCCGATCGAACTGAATCCTCACCGTAGATTCAAACTAAAAAGGGGCAAGGGAGGAGAATTTCAGATTTCAGATTTAAAATAGAAAAAAATTCAATAATTTTATATTTGCAATCTGAAATTTTAAATCTTCCCTTTTCACCAGTCCCTTTTTAATTAACTTGCTTTCAGTTGTGAGCGATCGCTCTGCCGGATAGGAATATCAATCAAAAATTCTGCTCCCTCTCCCGGTTTAGAGAAACACTGCATCTGTCCACCGTGCTTTTCCACAATAATCTGATGACTGATAGCCAATCCCAAACCAGTGCCTTCGCCCACTGGCTTAGTCGTAAAGAATTGTTGAAATAGTTGCGCTTTTACGCTGTCGCTCATCCCCAGCCCATTATCTTTTATACTTATTTTCACCCGATCGCTATTCAGTACAGAGGTACGAATCCAAATGCAAGGTGAGGGGTGCTGAAGTGTCGTTTCTCTGTTCTGTTCCTGAACGGCATCAATGGCATTGTTCAACAGATTCATAAACACTTGATTGAGTTGTCCGGCATAACATTCTACAAAGGGCAAATCACCATATTCCTTGATAACTTGAATACCGGGACGCTCTGCCTTTGGCTTGAGACGATTCTGCAAAATAATAAGAGTACTGTCAATACCCTCGTGAATGTTGACAGGTTTCATTTCGGCTTGATCGACCCGCGAGAAATTCCGCAATGTTAAAACAATCTGACGGATGCGTTCAGATCCCATTTTCATTGAGTCCAGAATTTTGGGCATATCCTCAATGACAAATTCGAGGTCAACTTCCTTAATAAAAGCTTCAATATCCGGGTCTGAGTCGAGATAGCGCTGCCGATAAAGGTTAATTAAAGCAACTAAATCGTCAGTATAGTTGCTGACGTGACTGAGGTTGCCATAAATGAAGTTAACCGGGTTATTAATTTCGTGGGCGACACTGGCAACTAGCTGACCTAGACTAGACATTTTTTCAGTTTGAATCAGCTGAGCTTGAGTTTGTCGCAAATCTTGGAGGGCAAGTTCCAGTTGCATCGCTTTCTGGAGCCACCTCGCTTCGGATTGCCGCAACTCTTCTTCTTTTTCTTGTCGCAAGCGGAGGTTTTCTTTTAACTGTTCTACATGGTACAGCGTTTTGTTGATAGTAATTTCTAAATCCTTAAAATCTATCGGCTTGGTCAAAAAGTCAAAAGCCCCGCAGTTCATCGCCTTTCTGATATTTCCCATGTCGCCATAGGCGGACATAACCACTGTTTGGATAAGCGGATTTATATGATTAACTTTATCTAGCAAAGTTAGACCATCCATAACTGGCATATTAATGTCAGTAAGCACCATGTCTATATCCGGGTAATCTCGCAGCTTTTCCAGCGCTTCCACGCCATTACTGGCAAAAACAAGCCGGAATTCTTCCGTGCGGAGTTTTTTTCTAAATTTTTGGCAAACTAAGGATTCTAAATCTGGTTCATCATCCACAATAAGTATTTTAGCTGGCATAGTTTCCTCCCTGATTTGAAGAATTCATCCTAAGCTATTTCATACACACTTTTATCGCTTATTTCATTATTGCTCAAAGGGTTGATTTTCAGCTTACGGCTATAGAAGGATATTACTTATTTTAAGCCAATTGATTAAAGCAGGTCGAGTTCAGCCTTAGTTTGTCTGATGGGAATTTCAATCCAGAACTCCGCTCCCTGCCCCTCCTCTGAAAAACACTTCAATGCCCCCCCATGCTTCTCCTGTACAATTTGGTAGCTGATATAGAGACCCAAACCAGTACCCTCACCTACAGGCTTAGTAGTAAAAAATGGTTCAAAAATACGGTCTTTCACATCTGCGGTCATTCCCAGCCCATTGTCCCGAATTTGAATGACGACACGGGAGTTTTCCTCTAGCAGAAAAGTGCGAATAGTAATGGCGAGCGGGCAAGCGCGGATGTCATCTAGTGACCGTTGTTTGTTGCACTCATTCAAAGCATCAATCGCATTATAAAGGATGTTGATAAACACCTGGTTGAGTTCTCCAGCATAGCATTCGACTAAAGGCAGAGTGCTGTACTCCTCTATCACTTGAATCTCTGGACGCGCTGCCATTGTTTGAAGTTGATTATGCAAAATCATCAGGCTGCTTTTAATCCCCTCGTGAATGTCAACAGACTTTATGTTAGCTTCATCTAACCTTGAGAAGTTACGCAAAGATAAAACAATCTTCTGAATCCGGTCAACACCCCCTTTCATTGAAGCCAGAATTTGGGGTAAATCTGCTATCATAAATTCCAAATCTATGGCTTCGATTTCAGTTTTAATCTCAGAAGTGGGAGGAGTGTACTGCTGCTGATAGAGATGCAGCAGGTGCAGTAGGTTTTTGATATAATCACTGACGTGGCTGATATTGCCGTAGATAAAGTTGACGGGGTTGTTGATTTCATGGGCAATCCCCGCAACCACTTGACCCAAAGAAGACATTTTTGCGGTCTGAATAAGTTGAGCTTGGGTCTTTTTTAGGTCTTGCATACAGTTCTGTAAATGCTGAGATTCTTCTCTAGCGCAAGCTTCTGACTCCCGCAAGCGCTGGTTTTCTTTTAAGTTTTGTACGTCGCGCAGCGTTTTGTAGATGGTAATTTCTAGATCATGAAAATCTATCGGTTTGGTTAGAAAGTCAAAGGCACCGAAGTTCATTGCATTTCTTATATTTTTCATGTCGCTATAGGCTGATATAACGACTATTTTGAGTTGGAGGTCTATCTGATTAAGTTGAGAGAGTAAAGTCAGACCATCCATTTCAGGCATATTAAGGTCAGTCACTATCATATCTAGATCCGGGTGCTCTTTGAATTTTTCCAGCGCTTTTACGCCATTATTAGCAAAAAAAAGCTGCCATTCTTCCGTGCGGATCTTTTTTCTAAATTTCTGGGAAATTAGAGATTCTAAATCTGGTTCATCATCTACAAACAGTATTTTTGCTGACATATTAATTATAAATTTACTCCAAATTGATTATTTTATTTTTGAGAACGTCAAAATTAACAGGCTTAGTAATATAGTCATCAGCTCCGTAAGCTATTGCTGTTTGGTAATTTTTCTCATCTCCATAAGCGGTGATCATAAAAACTTTTAAATCGGTAAACTTTTCTTTTAGAATTTTGAGCAGTTCTAGCCCATTCATACCTGGCATATTAATATCAGACAAAATTAAGACAATAGAGGCTTCATCATCGTTTTCTAAGTATTCTAATGCAGTCTCTGCTGACAGGGCAAAATGAAATTCAATTTGCCCTGCTTTGATTTCTTTCCTAAATTTCTGCTTGAACAGTGACTGGATATCTTCCTCATCGTCTACTACCATTACTTTCATTTTTTTAACTCCTTAACTTTGGCTACTTTTTTGGGCAAGATGATTATAAACTCTGTGTAATCTCCTACTTCTGTTTCGACTTTTAGTTCTCCTCGATGTTGCTGGACAATAACATCCTGACTGATAGAAAGACCTAGACCAGTACCTTCGGCTGGTGGCTTTGTAGTAAAAAAGGGATTAAAAATTTTATCGAGTACCTCTGGTTTTATCCCTTGGCCATTATCGCGAATGCGGATTTCAATCGCGTCACCAAGATTTCGAGTTCTCACGTCAAGCACCGGTGAAAATTCTTCTCCCATTTCTTGTTTCTTTTTATAGGCTGCATAGCAAGCATTGCTAATAATGTTAAGAAAAACCCGACCGATGTCTTGTGGCACGACATCTATTTCGCCTATGTCATTGTCGTAGTCGGTTTCTATGGTAATGTTAAAAGCAGCTTCCTTGGCTCGCATACCGTGATAGGCTAGATTGATATATTCTGCCAATAAACTATTGATATCTGTGGCTTCCCACTGGCCACTTTGTCCCCTGGAATGCAAAAGCATATTACCAACGATTTTATCGGCTCTTTGACCGTGTTGAGTGATTTTTTTTAGGTTGGCTTTGAGATCGGTTAATAACTCGGCAATATCCTCACTGGTTGCCGGATCTAAACGGTCTGCTTGATGTTCAATTTTTTCAAACAGTTCTTCGGTTAATTCAGCAGAAAGTTCTGAGAAATTGTTGACAAAGTTTAAGGGGTTTCTGATTTCGTGGGCAATCCCTGCTGTTAAACTGCCCAGAGAAGCTAGTTTTTCTTGGACAACAATCTGATTTTGCATAGCCTTGAGATTTTCTTCTATCTGCTGGCGCTCTTCAATTTCATTCTGCAATTGCTGCACAGTATGGGTAAGTTCAGATGTACGATTCTCAACTTTGATTTCTAGTTCCTCATTAGCTTTTTGTAGAGATTCTTGGGCTTGCTTGCGATCGCTAATGTCGCGCAGAATTACCACATATTCTTGCATACCTTGATTTGAAAGCGAAGCATTTTGAGAGAATCGGTCGGAGATGGCAACTTCGAGGATACGCGAGTCGCGATCGGGTTGGTTAAGAGTTTGTTCGCTGCGGCTGGGCCACTGATCGGGCCCAAAAGCCAATCCGGGAAGTAGTTTGTTCAGGGGATGCCCTATGAGCCCAGTGGTGTCGATTCCGAAAACGCTTTCAGCAGCGGGATTAGTCTGACGAATCACTCCAGTTTCATCCAGCACCACGATCGCATCTAGGGCAATGGTAAAGAGTTGTTCTGCTCCTTCTCGTGCTTCGTTCATGGAGACGACCTGGGGTAAACTCGTCCAGGTGGCAACGCCCACCCCGACAAAGCCTACGGTCATCACCAGAACAATCAAGAGATTATTAGCAGCATCGCCTGGAAGTCCGTCTAACGTGGCTCTAATCACCCAGGCGATCGCGGCAGTGCTACAGATCAAAAAGATCAGGATGCCTACCTGAAGCGCCACAAAATCCTTGCTTATCCTGTAGGACTGCCCCCGATAAAGCTTAATCCACCACGCAGGATGGAAGGGGGGAAATGCAATGTGACGGATCGCAGCATCCACTGCCAAAATAGCGATCGGCAAAAGCAGTCCGATTAGCAGGTCTTGCCAGTTCCAAGCCAAGCCCCCAACAATCAGGACAAAAGTTTCCACCAGGAAAAAGCCTCCAGACCACCAAGGCCATAGCACTTCTGGCCTATCCCGACGCAGCCATAGCGCCAAATGGGCTATTGTAAAGGCGCTCATCCCAGCACTAGCGGCCACCATTATTAAACGCGCGGTATCTCCCCAAGCTAGACAGATGAGACTGAGCAAGAACGTCAGCAACAGGGCAGGGCCGAGCACACCGCGTGGGGAGACAACACCGAATACTGGCGATATGTGTCCGTCCAAGGCAAGTTGGTACAAAACGCGGGGAGTGTTAGAAACCGCTGTGGCGGAACTTAGGAGGCAGCCTGCGACGATCAAAAGTGTCACCAGAAATGAGGCCCACGGCCCCCAGAAGATTTTAGCTGCGGATAATAGGTTTAAGAAGGTGTCGTCTTTTAAGCCCGGTTCTGTTGCCAAGCGCATCAGTACCCAGGAACCGGCTAGATAGGGAATAGGAATCAGCCAAGCCACAAAGCTCAGAAACCGCAAAGTCTCCCCAGGTCGTTGGCTATCAGCGACAAATGAGGCAGCAGTTTCACAGGAGTAAGCAGCGTACACGGCGAAAAAGGACCATTTGGCCCATTCAACCAAGGAAAAGCTAGGCCAACTGTCGGGAAAAAAGCCGGGGCTATCTGGGGATAGTAATAACCAGCCGATGCCTTGAGTGCAAAAAACTAAGAGGAATCCGGTAGCGGGTAGAACGAAACATAAATGCAGGATACTCAAGGCGCGGGTGCCACTAAACGCCACAATAAAGGCGAGTACCGTAAACCCAATTTTGAGGAGTATCTCAGGACATGAAATCCCTAATGGTTTCAGGTTGGCTTGGATCAGGGCTGTGAGGATCAGGGCGTTGAGCGTTGGCACCGATAACCAACTAAAAAAGTATCCAATCGCCCCATACCTACCCAACCAGGGATACTTGTTCAGCAGCCGCGCCGTATAGTTGGGCGTTCCTCCTGACATTTCTGGCCACTTTCGGCCCAAGCTTTGCATCTGAAAGTTAATCAGCATCCCCACAATTGTTGCTGGCAACCAGACGAAGATAGCTTGAGGCCCAAGAGCGGCGTGTATGGCGGGTGCAGCGCTAATCCATATCAGAGGACCCGTAAGGCCGAACCCCCAAGTTTCCAGGGTCGTTAGGGTTGGCTGGAGGCGCATGAGCGATCGTTTATTGTGTTCCCTACCGAGGGAAGGCTCAGACTGTCCTGTGGGGTAGCCGTTCCCCGGCTCGTGTCGGATTTCTAGGGTCATTAACTTTACCTACCATCTTGTGTGAAACGCAATTTCTGCCTTGTTTGACGGCAAAGACGACTTCAACATCTCTCGCTTGGGTGCTTACCTGTTGTTTTTATCCAGCTGCTGCTACCTCGGATGGCAGCGTCAAATTTAATGTTATTGTTTAAAATTCCCATTTGATATTTTCTTTGTCACAGTTAAGTTCCTAATTTTTAGTTTTTAACAGTTTCTTTAAATATTTCTGAGAACTTTAATCGAATTTTTAGCAATTTAGCGAAAATTGCGGGACAATCGACAGTTGTTCTTCTTGACACTCCCACCCCTAAAGGCGGTGGGATTCTTGGTTCATTGAGCGACCTTGCTTAAGGACTGTTTCCAGATCCAAGTAGAGGGTCTTCTCTCCCCAAGCGTTAATTTCGGTATGCCCTACCGTATTTGTTATATACCCCATCAGTTTCAGAGCTTTCATCAGAATGTTAATGGCAGCATTTTCGTCCCTGTCTAAAATACACCCACATTTACAAATATGGGTACGGACTGATAGGGTTTTCTTCACTATTGCGCCACAATTTGAACATTCTTGGGATGTGTAGTGAGGTGAAACCGCTACAACTACCTTACCAAACTTTAAGGCATAGTATTGTAACCACTCCTTGAATATCCCCCAAGATACATCACTGATTGATTTAGCTAAACTGTGATTTTTTACCATGTTTTTAATCTTCAAGTCTTCGTAAGCCACAAAATCATTAGATTTCATTACGCACCTTGCCAATTTCACCGCAAAGTCTTTACGCTGGCGGGAGACTTTTAGATGTTTTCTACCTAATTGGTTAATCGCTTTCTTTTTATTCTTGGAGCCTTTTACCTTCTTATAAACTCGACACTGAAGATATTTTAATCTTTTCTCTGACTTTCTAAGGTGACGAGGATTTTCCGCCTTTTCACCGTTGCTATCGGTGTAGAAATGAGCTAATCCCATATCTATACCGATGCACTTTCCCGTGGGCTGATCCTCTTCAGTTGCTAGGTTTGAGCTAATCACAAACTGACAGTAATAGCCATCAGCACGCTTGATTAATCTAACTCGCTGAATCTCGGTTTTTTGGTAGAAGTGTAAATCGCGAGTACCGACAAACTTGAGCTTGCCAATCTTGTTCTTGTCGGTGAAAGTGATGAACTTTTTATCTTCAGATAGTGACCATCCAGACTTATTGTATTCTACAGAACGTTGATGTTTCTTGAATCTGGGGAATCCTTTTTTTCCTGCTATTTTATTTTTGCAGTTCTCAAAGAATCTAGTAATTCCTGACCAACACCGCTCCGCAGAAGCTTGTCTAGCTGTCGAGTTGAGTTGATCTGCAAAAGGGAATTCTTTGGCCAACCTCGCAGTATACTTATTTAAGTCGTATCCATTCACCATACGATTATCCATCCAGTATCTTAAACACTTATTTCGGATGAATTGAGAGGTGCGGATAGCTTCATCTACTGCTTGATATTGCCTAGTAGTCCCCAGACATTTAAACTCGTAAACAAACATGATTTATCGACCTGCTAATCATGGGTGTTATAGTAACACTAATTTCATAAAACGCAAGGGTTTCGCTTTTAATCTTGACGGCACCATTAGGTGCTGGCCGCGCTAAAACCCACCGCCTAAAGGCGGTGGGTTTTAGCGCGGGAGATCGTTATAATATAGCAACCGCTCTCATCGGTTAGGGCATTCTTAATTCCACCAAACCCTTGATAATAAACTTTTCTTACCCTAGTCCCTAGTCCCTAGTCCCTAGTCCCTAGCTATAATTTACGTTCATCTTCACGACCCTCTTTTCTAATCTCCCACTTGTCCCCTCTCGTCTGTCTTCCGCTGCGGGCTTGCTACCGCCACCTAAATATAGTACATATGTACTCAAGAGGAGTTTGGAGCGATCGAAACCCTCAGTTGGTGTCTGATTTTGGCTAAAAATAGAATCCAGAGCCTTGGAGTCACAGCTCTGTTCCAGAATCTTGAGGAGTAAAATCCTTGCATCTTTACATCAAGTGCATCCAAAATCGGAAAAGGCGACTAATTACACTGGCTCAGGAAGCCTGGTAGCAACGACTCCAAGACAAAACAAAAATGGTAATCACAGAGTGCTGCAACCGAGACAGGCTCCTGAAGACAGCAAATGGGATGTATCTATGTTTTTAATCTTTTGGCAGCAGTGCCATAATCTGATCCACGAACTGTTGGTGATCGACCACTGGCTTAGAAATGTAGCCATCGGCACCACTTTGCTTGAGAAAGTTTTCGCGATCGCCCTCCATCGCGTGAGCCGTGACCAGGATAATGGGAAGATTGGCAGTTTGGGGGTCAGACTTGAGCATCTGCGCGATCTTGATGCCGTCTACCGCCTTACCCTGGTAGACGCTGTGTTGCAGGGAAACATCCATCAAAATAATGTCTGCTTTACCAGACTGGGCAATTTGCATCACCTCTTCCACATCTTCAGTTCCCTTGACCGCCAAACCGCCTCGCTTGGTCAGAATTTTCGAGAAAACGCGCAAATTAATCGGGTCGTCTTCCACAATCAGAACGGTTCTCATAACTTTTTCCTGTTCGCTTGATTCAGAATAAGGCAGTCTAGGCTCCTGCCGTTTGATACTACTGTGAAAATGGAAGAAGGGGCTAGGGGCTAGGGGCTAGGGGCTAGGGACGGTTGAAAGTTATAAGTTATTAACTTATTCTTCCCCCTTCCCTCTTCTCTCTTCCCTGTTCCCCCTAGCCTCTTCCCCCTAGCCCCTAGCCCCTCTTCCCCTAGCCCCTAATTTTTTTGCACTCATAAGTAAGGAATCCGGACTCATGGCAAAACAACTGAACCTTCTCTCAACAGGACAGGTCATTACCACTGCCCTGCATACGGAGATGCAACGGTCATATCTTGAATATGCCATGAGTGTCATAGTTGGGAGGGCATTACCCGATGTTCGCGATGGCTTAAAGCCCGTTCACCGCCGCATATTGTATGCGATGCACGAATTAGGGCTGGTGCCAGACCGCCCCTACCGCAAGTGTGCCCGCGTGGTCGGGGATGTCCTGGGGAAATATCACCCCCACGGCGACCAGGCGGTTTATGACGCTCTAGTGCGGATGGTGCAGGATTTTTCCTGTCGATATCCCTTACTCGGCGGTCACGGCAATTTTGGTTCGGTAGATAACGACCCACCGGCAGCGATGCGTTACACGGAAACGCGCCTCGCGCCCATTGGCCACGAGGCGTTGCTGAGCGAAATTGGGGAGGCTACGGTTGACTTTACCCCCAATTTTGATAATTCTCAAGCCGAACCAGTTGTATTGCCCGCTCAGCTGCCAATTTTATTACTCAACGGTTGCGCTGGGATTGCTGTGGGAATGGCAACGAATGTACCGCCGCACAACTTGGGGGAAGTGGTGGATGGTTTGATTGCCCTCATTGATAATCCTGATTTGCCAGAAGATAAGTTGCTAGATTTGATTCCGGGGCCTGATTTCCCCACTGGCGGCGAAATCGTGGGAAGGGAGGGAATTCGAGAAGCTTATACCACCAGCAAGGGCAGTATTGCTGTGCGGGGAGTTGTTAAGATTGAGGAAATCAGCCGTCGATCATCTTCTAAATCGAAGGTTCAAAACCGGACGGCGATCGTAATTACAGAGTTGCCTTTCCAGGTAAATAAGGCGGGCTGGATTGAAAAGATCGCTGAATTGGTCAATCATGGAAAAATTGAAGGGATTGCGGATATCCGGGATGAGAGCGATCGCGAAGGGATGCGCGTAGTAATTGAAATCAAACGAGATGCCAACCACAAAGAGGTTTTAGACCATCTCTACAAGCAAACTGCTCTGTGCAGTAACTTCGGGGCGAATATGCTAGCGCTGGTGGATGGACAGCCGCGCCAGCTGACTCTGAGGCAGTTATTGCAGGAGTTCTTGCGCTTCCGAGAAGAAACTCTCACTAGGCAATATAACTACGAACGATCGCAAGCTCAGAAACGCCTGCACTTGGTGGAAGGGTTGATGGGGGCGCTGGAGCAGTTGGATGCGGTGATTGAAGTTCTCAGGAATGCGCCAGATGGGAGTACGGCAAAACTAACGTTCCAGAGTCAGTTTAATTTTAGCTCTAGCCAATCTGATGCTATTTTGGCAATGCCGCTGCGACGTCTGACTGGTTTGGAAAGACAGCAGTTGCAGACAGAGTTTGACGAATTGACAAATCGGATTAGTCAGCTGGAGAGGTTGTTGAGCGATCGCAGCGAGTTCCTCAAAACTCTCAAAAAGGATTTGCGATCGCTTAAACGCAAGTACGGCGATCCCCGTCGCACTCGGATTAAAGCTAGTCCTGGAACACCAGCAGAGCGGGAGAGCGGGAGAGCGGGAGAGCGGGAGAGCGGGAGAGCGGGAGAGCGGGAGAAGAAAGAAAAATCTAAGACTCAGAAGGCAGAAACGCAACAACCCTCACTTTTCACCTCTCCACCTCCAGAAGAGGCGATCGTAGAATTTACCCATAAAGGCTATGTGCGACGGTTGTCAAAAAATGGCAATAAATCTGCATCTTTGAAACCAAATGATGACTTTGTTGTCAAGACTCAGACAACTACCACTGAAACAGATTTGGTGGTAGTAACTAGCAGTGGCAAAGCCTACCCAGTTAAAATTGGCGACATTCCGCCGACATCTGGCGCAAGTAAGGGAACGCCTCTCGTTACCTTGTTACCGGGAGCTAAGGAAACTCCAGAAACGCTGGCAACCCACTTTATGTTACCTGACGCTTTGGAGAAAGGCAGTTTGGTGCTATTCACCCAGCAGGGACGGATCAAGCGTTTGGCACTTTTAGAATTTGCCAACTTAACTCGTCGCGGTGTGACGCTCATGAAGCTAAAGGATGATGACCAATTATTGTACGCTCATCTCATCGCTGCTAAGGAAGAAGTGATTTTGGCGACTAGCGGCGGACGCCTATTGCGACTCCAGGTAAATGATGACCAATTGCCGATGATGGGACGGACGGCTCAAGGGCTGCAAGCATTGCGGCTGCGACGTTCCGAGCTGGTGGTTGGCGCTTGTACGACTTTGCCAAATCAGAGCCTCTTACTGGTTTCTCAATTGGGGTATGTCAAACGTCTGCCGGTGAGCGCTATGCCACTATCTCAACTTGGTAATATTGGCACTCAGGCGCTTCAGTTTACGAGCAAGTCGGACGCTTTGGCTGCGATGGTAGTGGCTGCGCCGAAAGCTGAAGCGATTGTGGTGACGAATACGCAGCGGGTGGTGAGAATAGCTGCGGATGGGATGAAGTTCTGGGGTAAAGATGGAACGGGCGATCGTATCGTTCAGCTAAAACCAGAAGAAAAAGTCATCAACGTAGTCATTGCCTAATTTCAAATTTTAGATTTTAGATTGTAATTAAATCTAAAATCTAAAATTGATTATGCGTATCCTTGCCATTGGTGACATTCACGGTTGCTCGATCGCTTTAGATGCCCTCCTCGCTGCCGTAAACCCGCAGCCGGAAGATCGAATTATTACTCTTGGGGACTACGTAGACCACGGCCCGGATGCTAAAGGCGTTATAGAGCGACTGATTGCACTGCACGAGAAGGGGCTACTTGTGCCTCTACGGGGCAATCACGAGCAGATTATGCTGAACTCTCGTGCCGATGGGAAGCTGCTAGCGTGGCTGTCCTGGGGTGGAGAGGCAACGCTTGCGTCTTATTCGCTGGAGAGCGATCGCAAAAGTTTGCAGGATATCCCCGAAAGTCACTGGGATTTTCTTGAAAATAAGTGTGTAAATTGGTACGAAACAGACACGCATTTTTTCGTACACGCCGATGCCGATCCAGATTTACCGCTAGCGGAACAACCGGAGTTTGTGCTGTTTTGGGGGTTATGCGATCGACCATCCCCGCACTTTTCCGGCAAAACTATGGTTTACGGACACGACACTCAAGAAAGCGGTATTCCGCTCAATCTAGGTCATGCTATTGGTATCGATACTTGGGCTTACGGAAACGGTTGGCTAACTTGTTTGGATGTAACAAGTGGCAAAGTTTGGCAAGCAAATCAAGCGGGTCAGAAACGGCTATTTTTAATTTAAGGTTATTGAGATGATAGAGCAAGAATTTATCATTACTTATCCTAAACCGATGGAATGGCAACCTATTGACGATTTACCTCAAAACTGGCAGGCGATGGCTAGTTCAGAACTGCCGCCCTTAGTCACTGTTTGGAACGAACAAGCTGACCGCTTGCGCGAGTCTGGTGCATTCAAAGCGTTCATGGCAAAAATGCGACGCGAAATCGCCATTGAAACTGGCATTATCGAGCGTTTGTATACGATCGATCGAGGGATTACCCGTCTCTTAATCGAGCAAGGAATTGATGAAGCTTTAATTCCACACGGCGCTACAGATCGACCTCCCAAAGAAGTGATCGCGTTAATTCGAGATCAGGAAGCCGCTGTTGAAGGATTGTTCGACTTTGTGGGTGGACAACGTTCCCTAACTAGCTTCTACATCAAGCAACTGCATCAGGTTCTGACTGGGAATCAAGCAACAACTGAGGCTATAGTTCCATCAACGGGCGAAATTATCCGCATACCATTGTTACGGGGTGAGTGGAAGAAATGGCCTAATAATCCCTTGCGACCTGACGGTAAAATCCATGAGTATTCTCCACCTGAGCAGGTTGCTTCTGAAATAGACAACCTGATCCAATGGCATTATCAACATCAACAGAGTCAAGTTGCGCCGGAAGTGGAAGCTGCATGGCTGCACCACCGATTCACACAAATTCATCCCTTTCAAGATGGGAATGGTCGGGTCGCCCGTTGTCTCGGCAGCTTGGTTTTTATTCAGGCTGGCTGGTTTCCCCTTGTACTAACTCGTGATGACCGATTTGCTTATATTGCGGCTTTAGAGGAGGCAGATGGAGGCGATCTTTCTAGCTTGATTAATTTGTTCGCTGAAAGCCAGAAACAGGGTTTTATTCGTAGTCTTAGCTTATCAGGCCAAGTCTTGTCAGAAACTAGGCAGACTCGCAGCATCTTAGAATCTATTACCGAAACGTTAAAACAACGTCAGTCAGCCTCAATTTCGGAGCGATGTAAAAAAGCTGAAGAATACGCCGCTACTTTATTTGATGTGGCATTCCGTCGTTTTCAATACCTGTCCGCAGAAATCAAAATAGCTCTACAGAACGTAGTCCCGGATGCCAATATCTACGCTAATAAAGCATCAGCAACAGACGAGCGCTCGTATTATCACCGTTATCAAATTATAGAGGTAGCAAAAAAACAGCGGTATTTTGCCAACCTTCAAAGCTATAATAGTTGGGTTCGGCTCGCGATCGAAATGGAATCACGGACGGAAATGTTGTTATCATTTCATGTTTTGGGACGGGAACACTTGGGAATATTGGTTTGTTCGGCTTGTGCCTATCGCAAAGATTCAACCGAAGAGGGTGAGGCTAATATTAATGATATTCAGCCTTTGACTGAATCACCATTTCAGTTCTCATACGCAGATGAAGTTAATCACCTTCAAGAGCGTTTCAGCAAGTGGTTAGAAGAGGCAATTGTAACTGGATTGGAATACTGGCGGAAGGATATTTGACAGCCGCTCCGACTTTATGATACTTTGGGCGAATTTAAAACCCCGCCCCCCTTGCCCCCGCTCCCTCCCCGTGGACGGGGAGGGGGAGGAAGAAAGGGAAAAACCTGGGTTTGTTGGCTTTCTTGCACGACACTTCATGCAGCTGAAAACCGCTATAATTTTCGATCGGCTATTAAGTTTTGACATGAACTGGCCAAATACCGAAAGCTACTAACCGCGCCGGAAGATCTCGCAGAATTGGTAAACGGAGAAAAGCTGGCGGTGTAAATGACTGATTGGAGTTGTTCGAGTTAAGAACGCGAGCAAAAATATTTTGTTGAATTACAGATTGAAATGCTTGGATAACCCGTATTGGCAATTCGCGTTGACGTTGCACCTCTGCTAAATCCCAGATGTGAATACTATTGTGCTTGAGTGATTCGCTTAGTACATTTGCCGCGACAACAGCATCTTGAACTGCGTAGTTGATACCAACACCTCCCACTGGAGACATGATGTGTGCAGCATCTCCAATTAAAAGTAGTCCGGGAAGATACCAACGGGGGAGGCGACTGGATTCGACGGAGAGAAAGGCAATTTGCGACCAATCTTTGAGGTATTGTACGCGATCGCTCAATTCCGGCACTACCCCAACAATACCCTGCCTGAGCGCTTCTATTCCAGCAGCGCGAATTTCCTGATAACCGCCTTTAGGAATAACGTAAGCTATCTGCCATTGGTCAGCGCGATCGAGCATTGCTACAATATGACCGTTACCGATGCGACCCATACCTCCCGAAGGGTCTTCTGAAGAGCGCGGTAAACGGAACCATAGAACATCCATCGGCGGCGAAGTTCCCACTGCTTCAAAACCAGCTAATTGCCGCAGACGAGAATGGCGACCGTCTGACCCTACTGTAAGCTGCGCCCTCACTTCGTGCCAACCGCCATGTCCGCGATATCGTACTCCTTTAATTATTCCGTTTTCTTCGATTAACTCTTGCACATTTGCGCCCAGAACCAATTGAAAGCTGGGATAATGTTTCGCTTCCTCGACGATGAACTCCAGAAATTTCGCTTGCGGCATCATCGTGATGAAAGGATATTTTGTTTTCAGGCGAGCGAAATTAGCGAATTGGGTTGAACCGTTAGGCGTGGTTATGGTAAGGGTGCGAATTTTACTGTGAGGCAATTGGAGTAAGGATTCTGCCAAACCAAGTTCATCCATAATTTCCATAGTTGATGGATGAACCGTATCGCCACGAAAATCGCGATCGAAATCTTTGTGCGTTTCCAGCAACATTACCGAAATGCCTTGACGCGCCAGGAGAAGCGATAAAACCACTCCTGCTGGGCCACCACCAACTATGCAGCAGTTTGTCTCGACTACATCGATAATTTCACGATCTGCGGTTTGCGCCTCGGTCAGTTTGGGAGTTATGGTTGCTTCGGCAGTCATAGAAAAAGCTCCTTACCTTGCTTTCTTCCAAGATGGCACAGCGGCATTTTACAAATTACCTGATAGCTTATAAGTTAAAAAGAGACTGGAAATCACTGTGGCACAGGTTGTTCTAGAAAACGTTTACAAAAGCTTTTTAGGCCGCAAGGGCGAGAAAAACAGCAGGGGAACAGAGGATCTCTCGATCGCGGGAGAATCTCCAGTTAAGAGTCCCCAACAAGCTGTCTTGCGGCGCATCAATCTGGCGGTGAAAGATGGCGAATTTATGGTATTGGTGGGGCCATCCGGTTGCGGTAAAAGTACGCTGCTGCGCTTGATTGCTGGGCTCGAAGATTTGACTGGCGGTAATAT
This sequence comes from Argonema galeatum A003/A1, assembly GCF_023333595.1. Classification (GTDB taxonomy): domain Bacteria; phylum Cyanobacteriota; class Cyanobacteriia; order Cyanobacteriales; family Aerosakkonemataceae; genus Argonema; species Argonema galeatum. Next base: position 42,733 of record NZ_JAIQZM010000037.1, on the reverse strand, counting down.
TTGGGTGGGCGATCGCCTCGTCAACGACTTGCCCCCCAAGGAACGAGACATCGCGATGGTGTTTCAAAATTACGCCCTCTATCCCCACATGACAGTTTATGACAATATTGCCTTTGGTTTGCGGCGGATGGGCGGGGGAGAAGAGGAGCAGAGGGGCAGAGGGGCAGAGGAGCTCTTGAGCAGAGGGGCTCTTGAGCAGAGGGGCAGAGGGGCAATCCAAAATCGAATGCCTATATGGACGGAGAATATGTTGGTGGGGATAACGCGATCGCTCCCGAAAGGACTGCATTATATCTCTGATGCAGAAAAAGCTGTGGATGAGCGGGTGCGTCTCGTCGCTGGGTTGCTGCAAATTGAAACATTGCTCACCCGATTGCCAAAACAGTTGTCTGGGGGACAAAAACAGCGGGTAGCCTTGGGAAGAGCGATCGCACGCAACCCCCAAGTTTTTTTGATGGATGAACCGCTTTCTAACTTAGATGCCAAATTAAGGTCAGAAACTCGCGCTCAAATAGTAAAATTACAGCGGCAGTTAGGTACCACTACCATCTACGTTACCCACGATCAGACCGAAGCGATGACGATGGGCGATCGCATTGCTGTCATGAACCAAGGTCAAATCCAGCAATTGGCTCACCCCTTGGAACTATACAACCATCCAGCCAACCGATTTGTCGCCGAATTCATTGGTTCACCCCCAATGAATTTTCACACCGTACAGTTTCAAGCTCCTTTATTAATTACAAATCCCCAGTTTCGCCTGACTTTACCAGACATCTGGGAACGCGCATTACAAAAGTACGACAAGTCTCCTTTAACTTTAGGTATTCGTCCAGAACACCTGAGCATAAGTCTCCCAGCCCCGAAAAATTTGCAGGTTCAAGTAGACCTAGTGGAAGCACTGGGCAACGAAACAGTTCTATCTGTTCATCTCACAGAAGCGACTGCCAATTCTTCTACTTTACAAGTGCGAGTTGCACCCGATCGGTCCGTACAGATAGGTGAGACACTTTGGCTGTCGATCGCACCTGACAAAATTCATCTATTTGATGCAGAAACCGGCATAGCGATATGGCCGAGCTAGCTTTTGTAGCGTGCTTTAACGTAGATATTGCACTATTCTCTGAGGACTTACGCAAAGAAACCCGGTTTCTTGTAAAAATCGAGGGTTTGACAACTATAGCAACCGACGAGAGTCGATTAGGGCAGTAGGGGCGAAGCATTCGGGCATATAATTTATTGGTTAAAACCTTATATTTACTACCCGAATGCTTCGCCCCTAGCCCAGATTTATGGCTTAACCGACTCATCGGTTGCTATAACTGCTACAAAATAGCCAAGCGCAAAGGCAAGCGAGTTGTTGAAATTATCAACACCGGACGCGGTATTCTTCCTATAATCTGCATTTTTGAGGGCAAACAAGATGACTGAAGCGCAACTAACAGGGCTAGTTACCGAAATTCCCATTACGGAATTAATCTCGTTACTTACTGCCATCGGCAATCGAAACTTCTTCCACTTCCAGCAGCTAGAGAGCGACTTCGCCAACCGTTATGGGATTGATATATGGGAAGAATATTTTAACTTTCGCCTGCTTCCAACGCTGGATAACACTTCTAACAAATGGCTGTTAGAACAGGTGTTATTATCCAATGTATAGACTAACTTTAGTCGTCAGGTAAAAGAGGGTAATCCTATTTTTTCGGTTTGCTCGGAAGAGCGATCGCAAACTCTGCCCCCTCCCCCAGTGCAGAAATACAACTTAGTTGTCCGCCGTGTTTTTCTACTACAATTTGATAGCAAATCGACAACCCCAAACCAGTACCACTCCCCACTGGTTTCGTCGTAAAAAACGGGTCAAATATCTTACTAATAACATCTTCGCTCATACCAAGGCCATTATCAGCAATTGTGATTTTCACACATTCAGAATCAGTCACCTCAGTACGAATGCAAATCTGCGGATTTCGGATTGGAGAATCTTTTTCATCTGCCTCTTTCAGTACATCGATCGCATTATTCAAAATATTCATAAAAACCTGATTAATCTGAGAAGCGTAACAAGTAACCAGCGGCAGTTTTCCATAGTCTTTAATCACCTTAATCTCAGGAATTCCCGCCTGGATAGGGTGCAGACGATGCTGCAAAATTAGCAGAGTACTATCAATACCTTCGTGAAGATCCACCGGCTTCATATCCGATTCATCCAGCCGCGAGAAATTTCGCAATCCAAGCACAATAATGCGGATGCGATCGGCCCCGCTTTTCATCGAATTCATCAGTTTTTGCAAGTCTTCCACCAGAAATTCTAAGTCAATTTCCTCAGTAGTATCTAATATCTTATCTGTGGGATTTGGATAGCTTTCCTGGTAAAGACGAATCAACCTTAGTAAGTCTTGAACGTATTGCGACGCGGGAGTGAGATTGCCATAAATAAAGCCAATCGGATTATTAATTTCGTGCGCCACACCAGCCACCATCTGCCCCAAACTGGACATTTTTTCCGTCTGAATTAGTTGCGCTTGAGTGCGTTTAAGTTCTTGTAGAGTTTGTCTTAATTGTGCTTCAGATTCTTGGACTGCTATCTCTGCTAACTTCCGTTCCGTGATATCCAGTACAGTTCCGAAAATCTTAATAACTTTACCCGACTCATTTAAAGTCGCCTGTGTCTTAGCAAAAATATATCTTATGCAACCATCAGTTCCCAAAAGCCGATATTCAATCTCATAACTTTTCGCTCTATTAATAATCCCTTCTAATCGTTTTTCAACCAAACTTCTATCATCTGGATAAATCAGTTGAAAATATTCCCAGGAATTCGGTTTTTCTTGCTTTGGATTAAGTCCATGAATTCTGAACATTTCCTCAGTCCAAGTAATTTCTTGTGTGGCTAAATCTAATTCCCAACTACCGAGATGTGACAGTTTTTGAGCTTCGGCAAGACTTGCTTCTTTAGCTTTTAATTCCCGCGTTCGCTTTTGCACTTTCTGTTCCAGATTGGCATAAAGTAGAGCATTTTCTAACGATATAGCTGCCTGAGAAGAAAGCAACCTTAAAACTTCTAATCTATCCGCTGTAAATGCCCCGTCAGTTAAGTTGTTTTCCAAGTAAAGAATAGCAATAAGATTACCTTGATTAACAATGGGAGTGCATAATACGGATTTCAATTTATTTGATACAATATAAGGATCGGTGATAAATACTCCCTCACACGCAGCATCACTTAAAACCACATCAGAGCGAGTTCTCTCTACATAATTAATCACTGTTATAGGTAAATTATCACCAGCATCGATTGGCAGAGATTGCAACACCGCTACTTCTTTGGAATCTACCGTTGATGATGCTTCGATTAGTAGGTTTCCGTCTTTAGGCAAGATGAGAAAGCCATTTGTAGCTCCCGCGTTTTCGATCAGAATTTTCATCAAAGAAGCCAGCAATTTATCCAACACAATTTCACTAGCGATCGACTGCGATGCTTTCATCACTGTTGAAAAATCCAGTGCTGATGAACTACTGTTTCCAGTTGTAGTTGAAAAATTTGTTGTCTTGGCAATTGTTTCTGTTGTGGCAATTTCGGACTTTTTATGTAACAATTGGGAATATCGCGCATCCAAATCCTTGACCTTAGCAATTGCACCCCATCTGAGATAGCAATAACGGGCTTCCTGCATATAAAATTGGGCGAGTTTAATTTTATTTCGCAATAAATAAAATTTAGCTGCTAGTTCGTTAGCTAATGCTTCTTCGTTGATGAATTCGTTTTCTTTGGCGATGGAAATAGCGCGATCGTACAAATCCCTTGCATTCGCATCTTCACCGATGACTCGATACCGTTCTGCCTCCACCAAATAAAATTTATGCAAATAATTCATCGTGCAATGATGCGCCCATTTCTTCATCTTTTTCTGATTGGCTGTTACTTTAGACAGGATACGCTTTTGTTCCGGCTTCTCGAAATTATGAAACACCGCCAGCCGAGCTAGAGAATCATAAAAATGGAATAAAGGAACTTCAGGCAGTCCCGCCACAGCGTCTAAATGCTTTTCGACTATAGCTGAATTTTCAACAGCTTCAGCGTACTCGTGGAACAGATAAGAGAGCCTAAGTTTGTTTATATATAAGAAGTAAATTGCAGTTCGATTGTTAGCTTGCTGATGAAGTGGTAGCATAGTCTCCTCGACATACGATTCACCAGCTAAACGACAAGGATTTTCAGAACGCCCTAGCAAGTTTAAGGTTGCCTGGTGATATATTTGAATGTAATGAAGTGCTGTTTCCTGTTTTAACTGACTTATGATTTTACTATAGGACGCCATATCATGTTCAATATTTGTTAGCTCCTTACCAAGGAAATATGAATAATATGAGTAGCAACATACCGAATATGTAGCATATTCTAAATCTCCGGTTTCCAGTCCGCTTTGATAAGCTTCTAATAAATGTTTTAATGAACTATTAAGATGTTCTTTCCAATGATAGACAGCGCCATGAATTACATTAAACGTCCTAGCTTTGACATTTTTAGCATTCAATCGCGACACCAAATTTAAAGCCAGTTGTCCAAATTGATAACCAGAATCGATGTCTCCCACTACCCCAGACAAAATTAACCCATAAACGGCATAAGCATAGCAAGACTCAGAAGCATTACCGTGTTTTAGTGATAAATTGACTTGTTTAAACACAATCAGCGGCATCAGTTCGGGAACTGCAAAATAGGTAGCAGTAACTATACTGGATAAGATACGCATTGCCGCTAACTTGATGGGATCGGTCATTATCGGCAGTTCTATTAAGTCGTCGATTCTTTTCCCTACTAAAGCTAACCTTGTTCCCAACAATGCCAGCAAAATATTTAATTTCTTCGGTTTTTCAGGTAACCTCACTCCCAACAACTTCAGAACTTGTAGCGCTGTTTTTATCGCTTCCAGTAATTTGTTTTGCGCTATACAAGCTTGAATTTTTACTTCATATATTTTCACTTTATCCAGTAGCACCTGCGCTTCTTGCAGCACCACCTCAGTTAGTCGAGTCATCTCCTCAAAATTACCGCTGAGGTACGCTGCCTCTGCTGCTTCCACATACAGCGCCAGCGTCAGATTATACTGCGTTTCCCAACTAGACTTCGCAGAACCCAGAAACCCGGTTTCTTTGGTTTCTTTGTGCGGGGGGTTAAGCAGTTTTATGCCAACTTTGAGATAATCGAACGCTGGGAGGTACGCTGCTGATGCCTTAGCTTTCTTGCCAGCAATTAAATTTAATTCGGCTAGTTCGTCTCGTTCTGACTGAACATCAATTAATTCGATACCGAAATTAAGTTGATTGACAATATCGAAAATTTTCTGTTCTCTCTGAGAGGAAGGAGTATTTTGCAGCAGCAGTTGACCTATTCGCCAGTGAAAAGCTTGCTTACTGGATGTGGGAATCAGGGAATATGCGGCTTGCTGAATGCGATCGTGTGCAAACTTGTATTCTGGTAATCGGTAATGGGTAATCGGTAATGAGTCATTGAAGGATTCTCTATAGATGAGAACTAATTCCACATTCCCACTATTGCCAAGAGGCAATATTAGCCCTTCCGCAACAGCTTCCCGCAAATCCGCTGCTGTTTCTTGCGGAGATTTTTTATAAACGTTTGCCAACTTATCCAAATCAAATTGATTGCCAACACAAGCTGCCAGTTGCAACGCTTGTTGTGTAGTATCTGGCAATTTTTGAATCTTCTCTGCCAGCAGTTCCACAACATTATCAGTAAATCCTCGCGCCGCAATCCCCTCTATAGACCACAGCCAACCGCCCTGCTGATAGTCAAATTTTATCAGATTTTCCGCATAAAGCGATTTCAAAAATTCATTTGTAAAAAATGGATTTCCTTTAGTCCGTTCCAGCACTAATTCTGCCAAGGGGAGCGAACTTTCTGGTGTGCAGTGAAGCGTATCTGAAATTAACAGATTAACATTTGCCAAATCCAAAGCTTCAAGGAATATATGATTTACAATTGCTCCTACTTTTTGAATCTCATCCAACGTCAACATCAACGGATGAACCGCACTCACTTCGTTATCCCGATACGCCCCAATTACAAATAGTCCTGTTGTAGCTGTTGTCATCAGCAATTCGATCAATTTCAAACTAGCCGCATCAGCCCACTGTAAATCGTCCAGAAAAATTACTAGAGGATGTTCTACCTTGGCAAACACGCTAATAAAGTTTTGAAATACCAACTTCAAGCGATTTTGAGCTTCTGTTGGTGGCAAAGTTACCGCTGATTGTTGCTTTCCAACAATCAGTTCTACTTCGGGAATTAAATCGATAACTACTTGACCGTTTGCGCCCAAGGCAGCTTTTAGCTTGTCTCGCCATCCGCCAAGTTGCGCTTCGCTTTCGGTTAAAAGTTGCCGCACCAAATCAGAGAAGGCGCTGACTATAGCGCTGTAGGGAATGTTTCGCTGAAACTGGTCGAATTTACCCGCAATGAAATACCCACGTTGCTTGGTAATGGGTTTATAAATTTCCTGCACTAAAGACGTCTTGCCAATGCCGGAATAACCGGATACCAGCATCATCTCGCTGCTGCCTTGAATAACTCGTTCAAATGTCTTGATTAAACCCTCAATTTCTGACTCTCTACCATATATCTTTTGAGGAATTTGAAACTTGTCAGAAATATCTTTTCTCCCAATTGGGAAATCGGATATATTACCGTTACGTTGTAATTGAGCCAAACATTCTTCTAAATCTGCCTTTAATCCGTAAGCGCTTTGATATCTGTCTTCGGCAGTTTTCTCTAACAGTTTCATAACAATATCCGAAACTGCTTTGGGAATTTCTGTATTTACTTCGCAGGGAGGTACTGGCTGTTTGGCGATGTGACAGTGTACCAATTCGATCGCATCATTAGCATAACAAGGCAGTTGTCCTGTAAACAGTTCGTAAAAGGTAACACCCAGAGAGTAATAATCTGTGTGGTAATCGAGCGATCGATTCATTCTGCCAGTTTGCTCTGGCGATATATAAGCTAAAGTTCCTTCCAAAACATTGGGATTTTTAATGATAGAATTTTCCCGCGTCAATACTGTGGAAATATCAAAATCGATTAGTTTGATAATCCCGCTTTCTAAGTTAAAAACAATATTTGCTGGATTGATATCTTTATGGATGATATTCTGCTGATGCAGTTGACCTAAACACAAAGTAATCTTGATGGCTATCTGGAGACTTTCGGAAAGCGTAAAGGTCACACTTGCCATCAATTTTTTTAAGGATTCTCCCCCGAAATCCTCCAGGATAATGACGGGAGTGTTCTCATATTTCTGCAAGTCATAACCTCTGACAACGCCATCTATGTTCAGGTGACTGATAATTTCATATTCTTGTTTGTATCTGCGTATTTCGTCTGGAGTTGGATATTCTTTTTTGAGAACTTTGAGAATAACGGGTAGGTTGTCGCGATCGCGTATCCCACGATACACAATTGAATTGACGCTTTCATCGACTTCTGCCAAAACTTGATAGCCTGGAAGCGTTATCATAATTTTGTTTAATTAAATCAAAATCTTATTTATTCAGCTATATCACAAAACCTAGAAAAAATCCATAACAAATGTCACAAAGAATTTATTCACCGCCCTTTTTATAGAATTGCGATCGGGCCTGTGCAATAGTAGTAGCACAGCATCATCAATATGTCGGTCATACTAAGATTTTAATTATGCCGTACCCCTACTACAGCTCCTGTTCATTTTGTAGTAGCACAGCATCATCAATATGTCGGTCATACTAAGATTTTAATTATGCCGTACCCCTACTACAGCATATTTGACAAGGGAAGAACCGAAAGTTTCTGGTTTTGACCACAGCGCGATCGCTTTGCAGTATATATTCCAACCTATCTCCCACAAGGCAGACCCAGCACCGACTTATGCAGATACTTGCATTTTTGCCAAGTTCTAGTTATATTAATTTACATAGAGGTTACAAAAAGTTACCAAACGGAGATCGGACTATGCAAGGTCAAAATCGGAACGATGTAAAGTTTGGCTTTACTCCTGGAGCCGAAAATTTGAACGGTCGTCTAGCCATGATTGGCTTTGTCGCCGCATTGATTACTGAATTCGTCACCGGCCAAGGTGTGCTGCACTTTTTAGGACTCATCTAATTTCCCATTTCTTTTGCCGCGCAGAAACCGGGTTTCTCCAAGAAACCCGGTTTCTAAGGTATAGCAAAGTGCTGAGTGCTGAGTGCTGAGTGCTGAGTGCTGAGTACAAACACAGTCCCCGCCTTGCTTTAAGCGTTTAATACTGTCCTAATGTATTCGCGCAGCGCTATATGTAAACGCAGATAAACGCAGATAAAATACACAATAAAAAAACTCCGATAACAGCGACTTATCGGAGCCTGAGATTGACAGCAGATTGCTTGCTACCGAATATATTCTTTGAGAATACTATTGCGGTTGGGATGGCGCAATTTGCGGAGAGCCTTAGCTTCGATTTGGCGAATTCGTTCGCGAGTGACGTTGAAAATCTGGCCTATTTCCTCCAGAGTCTTCATACGTCCATCATCCAAACCATAGCGCAGACGCAAAACATCGCGTTCGCGGGGGCTCAAGGTGTCAAGGACACTTTCCAAATCTTCTCTCAAAAGATTTTTTGATACCTGGTCTTCTGGAGTTTCGCCATCGGATTCAATAAAGTCGCCGAGTCGAGAATCTTCCTCTTTACCAATAGGCGTTTCTAAAGAAATAGGCAGCTGAGCTGATTTAGCAATGAACCGCAACTTCTCAATGGTCATTTCCATGCGAGTAGCGATTTCTTCTTCAGTGGGTTTGCGACCCATTTCTTGGGAAAGTAACTTGGTAGTTTTCTTAATCCGAGATATGGTTTCGTAGAGATGAACAGGCAGGCGGATGGTGCGAGACTGATCGGCTATGGCCCGCGTAATCGCCTGACGAATCCACCAAGTTGCGTAGGTGGAAAATTTATAGCCTTTTTCGTGATCGAACTTTTCTGCCGCCCGAATTAAACCGAGGCTGCCTTCCTGGATCAAATCCTGGAATGACAGCCCCCGATTCATGTATTTTTTCGCGATCGAAACTACCAAACGAAGATTGGATTGCACCATTTTGTCCTTCGCCCGCCTACCCAGATGGAGGCGATGACGAAACGCTGGTAACGGCATACTAACCGCTTGGGCCCATTCGCTATCGTGCGGATCTCGTTCTAGCTGGCTGGAAAGTTGCTCCCGTATGCGTTCCAATTCCAGTAAATCTGCTATTTTGCGTGCCAGTTCAATCTCTTCATCCGCCCGCAAGAGTCTAATCCGACCAATTTCTTGCAAGTAGAGACGAATAGAGTCTTCTGTATAGTGCTTCTTCTTGGCTTGAACTCGACGACGGGTAGTGCGAACCTTACCAGGCTTCCCGTCGTCTTCTTCCGTTGAAACCTCTAAAAAATCGTCTCGATCTGTTTCGTCCTCTAACAATAAGAGTTCAAAATCATTAACAGGCTGATCGAGGGTTTCCAATACGTTGCTAGCCTGGGTCATGCCGCGTTCCTCATGCTCCTTTGGGTTAACAAATCAACAACTAAAAATGGTGATGTATCGACATCGCTATTTTCTAGCCAGGGGTACACCTGACAAGTATTTAATACTCGATCGATGGTTGACTGGCTAGGGGAAAAACACTGAGCTTCGCAGCAAAAGAGATTGCTTAAGTGGAAGCGCAGTAGATAACTTTGCCGTTGCATCTTGCAAAGATCTTTCCGATTGTAGCCTTTCTCACAAAAATTGCACGCAGTTTTTCATATAATCCACGCGATTAATTCATCCTCTGCATCAAGCTGGAAAATCATCAAAAATTCCGCTTTTGCACCACAGGCTTTTGGCTTGCGATGCTTAACAGTGGCATAATCTCAAAAAAGCTGGATAATGCGACCTGCGGTTGATAAGAAAGGGAAAGTTCAGGCGAACCGTCCCGATCGAATTCGAGAGAATTGGTTGGACTTACTTGTTGTCCGTTTTATTGCGAGTAAGGCTGAAAAGATTGTTGCACCCATCTTTTGTCGATTTCCTTGAATTAATTGTGAGTATCATTCGCCTTCGGTCAAGTTAGTTCAGTTTGCTGGTATTTTTCCCCTTTTTTGACTGCATTGCAGTTGACTGCTGCTTAGGATCGGCTGGTTTAACTAGATATTTGCCTGGTAAGCAGGCTCAAGCTGGTTAAAAGAGCGCCTGAAAAGCTTTGGCATCGCAGTAGTGACGTGGATGAATTTCAATTCCACCCAAGCCTTTGGGGAGAGATTTCAGGTTAAACTAATACGTTTCAGTCCAGATTGACTTGACAAATGGCTGAAGTACTCATCTGACATTCTAATGAACTAATCTGTGATATGGGAGCGATCGGGGTTGAGAAATTAACATTTCTACTACTAAAGTCCGTAGCTTATCCGGGGCGGGGGTAGTTGGTTTGCTGCCAAAGCCGATCGACTGTAACAAATTTCAGCCCTTGTTGTAGCAGACTCTCAACAATCTGGGCAGTGGTTTGGGCGCAATCTTGCCCACCGCAAGCGCCATCGTGCAACACAATCACCGAACCGTTGCAAACTTGCTTTCTCACGCGCTGCACCACTACTGAGACTCCAGGTCGCACCCAATCTTCGGGTACAACACTCCACATAACGGGGCGATAGTTCCACTGGTGCAAGTATTTCAAGGTCTGAGGCGTAAATACGCCGTTGGGAGGTCGAACATCTCGGACAGACTTGTATACATCCTGTAAATCTAGTCCGCAGGCGTTGGCGATCGCAATTTGGGTTTGTTGTAAACTCCACCTGAATTCGTCAGGAGAGAGACTGGGAAAAACGCGATGATCGTAACCGTGCAAACCAATCCAGTGGCCTCGGCGATAAACCTCTTTAGCAACATCTGGTGCCCGGTTAACGCAGGCACCCAACCAAAAGAAACTGGCTGTTATGTTGTAGCGGTCTAAAACTTCCAATAATTGCGGTGTGTATTTTGGGTGAGGGCCATCATCAAAAGTGAGGGCTACGCTGGGTTGGGTAACAGTTCCAGCCCAAAGACAGCTGGGAAAGGCAGGTTTGAGAATTCGGTACACAAAAGGATAAAGGGGGGCCAACTGCATCAGCTTTTTTTAGACATTACTTCAGTTTCTATAGGTTTGCTGTGAATTTTCACTATCGCGATTTTAAACAAGGTATAGCTAGGGACTTTCTTGCTAGGCTTCGACGTGAGACGTTCGGCTCGCGCTCAGGCTTCGACGTGAGCGACTTCGGCGTGAGCGACTTCGGCGTGAACGCTCAGTCGAACGCTCAGTCGAACGCTCAGCCGAACGGGGCAGGGGCTAGGGTTTCAGGAATTAAGAATGTCCTAACCGCCCTAGCGGTTGCTATAAACAAAAAATTAAAAATTTCAGGGAATACGGCGGCGTGACTTAGCGGCAGAACGCTTTACATCTAGTGGCATTGAGAAGGGAGGGTCGCCACCTGCCAGCTTTTGAAGATTATCGAATGCCTGTAAGCCATCAAGAACCGCATCCCGAATCAGCGCTTCTGACTCTTGAGAGAGCATCAAGCGAAAGTAGTCAGCGATCGCATTCTGCTCAGAAGAGTCATATTTTGTGCCGAATCGCGTCAGATGTCGAACAGCAATCAGACGCTTGAGGGGGTCAGCATCCGTCAGGGAAGCCAGCATCCGATCGAGCTTTGCCTCATCTCGAAAAGCTCGCCGTCCAACAATTTGCCAAACCAGCAATACCAAGATTGCCAGCGTACCTAAGCCTTGCAGCATCGCACCACCAGCGATCCAGGGACTATCGGTGTCAACTCCGATCGAGATTGCCGTATAAGTGCTGAGGGTAGCAAGTCCGCCACTGCCGACTGCTATAGTTAACTGGCGATTCGCTCCTCCAAAGAACCGACGCAGGTTTGACCAATACAGCTGCCAGTCCAACACTTGCAGCCGATAGACCAACCACATTACCAGCACGCCGACGCTAGTAGCTAATAAAAGCTTCCAGTTCCAAAACAGCATGACGATCGCTACAGTCAAGCCGGAAAGCCAGAGTCCCAGATGCCCGAAATACTTACCAGAAAGCGATTTGAAGGCTCTACTTTTGAATTCTGGAAGCGACGAGCCCGGTATCTGGTTGACGAGTTGCTGCCACCAAGACGAAGCCTGTGCCACGTTGCTTACCTGTTAACGGTGAATAGTATCTAAAAATATGGATTATCCACATCTCTAGATGGAAACAATATCACCTACTAGGATACCTAAGCTATTACCAGTCCTACAGAAAACTCAAATCATCTACGGTAAACTGACCATCAAAAGCACAGAAGGTAATGCGGTGGATATTTGGCGCTTTTAAAATCATCGGTATGTTCGGGGGAATTGCCGAGTCAGATCCGGCTAGATTTGACCCCGGCATTTGTACTTGGGTGAGTCGCTGGTTATCGCGATCGTAGGCTGATAGAACCAGCCGCTGCGAACTGGTGACAAAGGCTTTGACAAAAGAAACTGGAGAAGAGAAAGTGGCTTCCAGCCATCCTGTCTTCGGCGCTCCCATCAGTACTGTAGCGCCAGAATGAGCGGGAAAAGCTGGGTTAGAAGGATGAATGGCTATGCAGTTATGGAATATTACTCCCCAACGTTGATATTGCCGATCCACCACTTCAAAACACTTGAGGTCTTCCAGATTCAAGTAAACACAGGCTGGTACAGTAACGAGTGAGTCAGATTCCGATGTTGTTTGACTGCCGCCAGGAGAAGCCAAAAAAGTCGGTGCATCGATCTTATCCATCGCCAGCCCCAGTTTTCCTAATGCGCCAAGGTCATCCGATTGAGGGCTGAACTGCTTGGACATCACGCATTCTGAGTACATTTCTCGCTCAACCTGATTAACTATATGCTCGTTTTTTTACTTCAAAAAACGAGAAAAATCTGCTCGTTTTTTTTTGAATCGCCTCAGAGTTTTCGGCTTGTTATCCTTGACTCTAAATTTGATTCGGTGTATATACGGTCGTTTTGCATAGAATAACATGAAAAACAGATTGTGGGGTCTAACCCCTCATTCCTACTGACAAGTGCCATAGTTGGCTGGTGTCAGCATTTTGAAGCTAAAAATGCTTTTGTACTGGTATTAAAAAATTCACTTAATCTTTACAGAAAACCCGATTATCTTCAACTCCCATTCATCTGCAACTGAGACAACGGGAAATTTCGATCGAATCAATCTACTGCCACAAGCAGGGTGAACTTGCCATCATCCATAGTGATGTTGCAAGTTTACCCATGTTGGTGGGCTGCGAGTAGAGCTAACGCACCGTCTAATTAGCTTTTAATCCGCACGTCGATGACGCTGGCGTTGAAATCATACTCGAAGCCTTCCAGCTCAAGCGGCATACCGACTTTGATTTTGTTGTTGCCGAGCACGGGGCCATTAGCGGTGATTTGGGCCTTGCCAGCTAAGGTGATCAGCATATCGGTGCTAAAAGTATCCTTTCTCGGATCGGGAAGCGCTTTGACAGAACCATCGGGTTGGGGAACTACCACGCTTCTGGACAGTTCTTTGACCGATTTGATATCAACCTGGCCGTAGGGTTGATTGCGGATAATAATATCGGTTTTCTTTTTGGTCTGAAACTCCTTGATTAATTCTTGGGGGTTACGTATGCTCAAACCTCTGACAACGACATCAACCTCGATGGGTTTTGTGGTGACTCCCAATTGAGCTACGGAACCGGAAGTGCCTGGAAAGAAAAAGATGCCTACAACAACGAGCAGAATCACTAAAGCAGCGCCCACGTCAAGGATGCTGAGTTTGCCGAACAAGCGACCTTGAGAGTCCAAAATCTTCTTCATGGAGAATCGTCCGTTGCTAATCGAGAAAAAAATTTAGTGAAGAAATACCCGCCAGCCAATTATTGTAAAAAGTTCCTGACAAGTTGAACAGCTAGAAGATGCTGGTTCTGACTTGCCAGATTACCACGATAAGCTGCAACAGACGGGTTTATATAGTTTCCTAGTTATGGGGAACACTAAGATCGCAACCTGAATTGGTCAAAATGCGTCTGTCTTATTGAACCAAAGCTTGCCCCGGAAAGGTTGTCAGTTTAATTTTTTCTCACACTGGTCTGGTATGTTGAACCTCAAGTCTATATTTTCCTTTAGCATTCGTCGCCGCTGGTTTTATCCGTTGCTTTCTTTGATGGTGACGCTGAGCCTGTGTACTCTAGCACCTCATCCCACCCACGCGCTTCCCTGGGGGGATTTGATTTTACAGGGAATTCAAGTAATTCAGCTGTCTAATATGTCGGAGCGGCAGGAAGTCCAGATTGGGCAGCAGATCAATGCTCAGCTATTGGGAAGGCAGTTTCAGCTGTACCGCAATCCGCAAGTTGCTAACTACGTGGATGAGGTTGGTCAGCGGTTGGTGGCTGCAAGCGATCGCTCTAATATTCCCTATACCTTTCAGGTTGTCAGGAATGATAGCGTAAATGCTTTTGCGACGATGGGGGGATTTGTCTATGTAACCACCGGGTTGCTGAGAACCGCAGACAACGAAGCCCAGCTGGCAAGTGTTTTGGGCCACGAAATCGGCCATATTGCCAGCCGTCATGCGGTGCAACAAATGCGTCAGGTAGCGATCGAACGCGGATTAGCTACAGCCGCCGGACTGAATCGCAATACTATGGTGACGCTGGGCGTAGAACTGGCTCTCAACCGTCCGCAAAGCCGCAAGGCGGAATTGGAAGCCGATCAAAAGGGATTGCGGACTATAGCACGGGCGGGTTACGCTCAATCGGCAATGATTGCATTTATGGAAAAACTTCTAGGTGAATCTTCCCCTCCCAGCTTTTTAAGTTCTCATCCGGCTACGAAGGATCGCATTGTCGCCCTGGAACGCGCGATCGATCCAGCGCGTGCTAACGTTGGCGATGGGTTAAATGAGACTGATTACAGAGCAAATATCCGATCGCTTTTGCCAGCGTCCCGTAGAGGTTAGCGACGAGCCAGTATCTGCATTGGCTCAATCCGCACCACTGCTTTCTCAAAGGGTAGGGTGCGGACGCAATTGTCAAACACATTGACTTGATACACAAGATTGTTGGTGACATCCAATCCTGTCAACCAGCCACTCTTGCGGTGATATGCGCCGGTGTCAATATCCAGCCAACCCTCTCCTTGGGCAATTTTTCCTGGGTGGACGCCGGGTAAAGTAAAGGTGATGGTGTGACCTGTGACGATCAGTTTGTCGGGGAAGTAGGGCTTTTGAATACTGTGAAATTCGTCGCGAATCCAACAAAATTGGTCTGCGGTTTGCTCTGAAATCGGCATCTCAGGATGGACGCCTGCATGAACTAGCCAGATATCGCCTAAGTCTAGATAGGTGGGTAGTGTCCGCATCCAGTCGAGGTGTTCGGAGGAAATGCGGGAGTCTGGGTAACTAGCCACTGTTGCATGACCGCCGCTGTAGAGCCAGACTTGCAGTATATGAGCTTGGCCTTTTCCGTCGGCAAAGCTGTCTAGTAATAGCTGCTCGTGGTTTCCAAGCAGGCAGGTATAGGAGTTGGCGATGACAAACTCTACAACCTGCGAACTTTGAGGCCCCCGATCGATTAAGTCTCCTAAGAAATAGACTCGATCCGCCGAGCCTGGTGCGATCGCCTCTAATAAGGTCATGAGGCCGTTATAGTGGCCGTGTACATCACCGATAACGATACGACGGTGGGTGGTTTCCCTCATCCGAATTTCTATTGCCAAATTACTGGGTAAGAATTTATATGTAGCCTGCTTGAGCTGGATTGATAAACTGGGAGATCGGCTACTGTTGCAAGCACCCCGTTAATTTAATTATGCCCCCAATCGGCGAAAAATAGGTTAATGGTGATCTTTGATGATAACAACTATTAATGCGCTCAAACAACCGACTAGATGGGAATGGGTCGAGCAAGCTCTAGCTAATCTAGACGCGATTTTGCTGGATCGCTCTCACTGCGAACGCAAAGCAGCTGGGGTGGCTTTAAATTTGATGTTTCGCTACCCTTCTAACACTAAGCTGGTACGGATGCTGACTGCTCTAGCTCGTGAGGAACTGGAACACTTCGATCTGGTCAATCAGTGGCTGGAACGACGCGGTATTCCCCTTGGCCCCCTAGCAGCACCTCCCTACGGTGCCAGTCTCAACAGGCAGATTCGCCGAAATGAACCGATGCGGTTATTGGATACTTTGTTAGTATGCGGTTTGATTGAGGCTCGCTCTCACGAGCGCCTGGGCTTGTTAGCCGCTCATTGTCCCGATCGCGAGTTAGCCCAATTTTATCGCAGCTTGATGGCTTCGGAGGCGCGGCATTACGGCGTTTATTGGAGCTTAGCCGATACTTATTGCGATCGGTCTGCGGTGAGGTTGCGGCTGGAAGAATTAGCGATCGCAGAAAGTAATATCCTGGCTACTCTGCATCCCGAACCGAGAATTCATAGCTAAGTTCATTGTTCATTGTTCATTGTTCATTGTTCATTGGCGATTTTTATTACTCCCTTCCCGCTAGAAGACTATGTATAGTGGAAGAAAGTAAGCGGAAAAATTCTTGTCCCCTCCCCGTGGACGGGGAGGGTTAGGGTGGGGTTCCAAATCTTTTGGCAACAGGTCTATTCATGAACAATACTATTTTATACTTTTACAAAATCTCCTACTTCAAACCCATAATCTCCCTAGCTTTTTCCAGCACTTCATCCGGATCGAAAGGCTTTGTCATATATAAATCTGCACCCACATCATTCCCTTTTTGTTTATCAAACTCCTGCCCTTTTGCTGTCAGCATAATGATATAAACATCCCGCATCCCCAGGTCTTTTTTGACAGCACTACAAACCTCAAAACCGCTCATTTTAGGCATCATTACATCCAAAAAAACCAGTTGAGGTTTTTCTCTCTTGATAGTCTCAAGGGCTTTTTCGCCGTTTTCTGCCATCAGTAATTCCACACCCTCGTCTTCCAGTTCCTCTAGAGTTTGTTCCATCAGAATTCTGATGTGAGGTTCATCATCAACAATCAGTACTTTTTTTGTCATACACCTTTTGCAATCTCGAATTACAGATGCTAACTTTTTAACTTTTAATTTTTCCCATCTGTCAATACAAAAAACACATTTTCCATCTCCTTTTCAAAGCGCAATATTTTAACCAAATTGTGCTGTTCCAAAAACACCGAGTCTACAATTATCATATCAGGCTTTAGTGCCAATGCCTTCTCGATGCACTCAGGGCCATTAGATGCTTCTACAACGCTGTATCCCTTGGCTTGCAATACTTCCGACAAAGTTTTTAGATTTGAAGCATTTTCATCCACTACGAGAACTTTCTTCTTAGACGCTCCCTGAGATAACAGTACATCAATATCTTTGAGCAGTTCTTCCGCGTTTATTGGCTTTTTCAAATAGCGGTCAATGCCCAGGCGATAACCTCTCTGCTTATCTTCAACGATCGATAAAATAATTATCGGGATGCCCATACTCTGGGGGTCGTTTTTCAGCACAGCTGCCACATCAAATCCATTGATTTGGGGCATCATCACATCTAGGATAATTAGGTCGGGTTTTTCTTGTTTAACTTGGTTAATGGCATCCAGCCCATCTATTGCCTCTCTGACTTGATAGTTCTGTGCTTCTAGTTGCTGTCTGAGCAAGTTCCGAATGTGGGGATCATCATCGACAACGAGTATATTTTTGTGATGATATTCTGTGTTGGAGGTTGTTTGGATAATACTTTGTTTGAGTTGCCTAACTAGGATATCGATGTTTATTTTTTCTATGTCAATTGAGGTGCTGGTAACGATCGGTAGGGCGAATGAGAAATTACTGCCAATCCCTAGCTGACTTTCTACCCAAATTCTACCGCCATGATGTTCGACTATTTGTTTGCTGATGGGCAATCCCAGTCCGGTGCCTTTGGGTTTGTCTGTGAGGGTGTCTCCCACTTGTTTGAATTTTTCAAATACTTTGTTTTGGTCATCTGGGGCGATGCCGATGCCGGTATCGATGATGCTGATGATGATTTCGTTGTCGTGCTGAATTGCTCGACAAGTTACAGAACCTTTCTCGGTGAATTTAACAGCGTTGGAAATAAGATTGATTGAGACTTGGAGTAACCGATCGCGATCGCCCATCACTTGAGGCAGTCCATCTTGAATATCCTGGATAGGCTCAAGCCCATGTTGTTCAAACAAAGACGATGTGGCTGCAAACGCCCGTTCAACGACCTCTAGCACAGAAACCGGCTGCATCTGCCACTCTATCTTACCAGCCTCCATCTTGGCAATATCCAGAACATCATTGATGAGCGATGTTAACCGCTCACCCTCAGATATGATGATTTGCATATTTTCTGTTACTTGTCTGATGTTTTTTTGAGTTTTGCGCTCCTCAGTTTGTATTAAGGGGAATATCGCTTCTTGCAGTTTTTTCTGGATCAATTTTGCAAATCCGATAACTGAGGTTAGGGGCGTCCGCAGTTCGTGGGAAACTGTAGAAATAAAATCAGTTTTCATCCGATCGATTTCTTTTTCGGCGGTGATATCGCGGATCAGAATAACCGAGCCGATACAGTTATAAATATTATCTTCCGATCGCAGAGAGTTTTTGAGTATTGCAGTAGCGACTGCTTTGCCAGACCGATTATTTGCCAGGTTTATATCTGCTGCAAATGCCTCTTGAGGGTGTTTGATAGTCTGCGCGACTAGGTTTGCTATTTCGCTACCAAAAACAGTCTGGCAATCTTGACCGATCGCATCTATTTTTATAATGCCAAACATCGGTAGCAGGGCGGTATTGAATCGGGCGATCGTGCCATCTGTATCTGTTACTAAGAGACCATCTGCTAGGTTATCTATGATAGCAGTCAAGTAGGCATTGGCCTTTTGCACGGCTGCTTCTGAAAGCTTGCGATCGGTGATGTCGCGCAAAATGGCAATATATTCTTGGTATTTGAGATTTTTTCGGTTTGAGATTGTGGCGTCAATGGTGCGGAGAGATTGGGCAAGGTCGGTTTCTACATTACGTTGGGTTAGTGTTTGTTCGCTTCTGTTAGGCCAATTTTCCGGAGCGTTACTCAACCCAGAAAGGAATTCGTTAAGGCGATGACCGACCAAATAATTGGGATTCATCCCTAAGAGTGCCTCAGATGCTGGGTTGGCTTGATAAATTACACCGTTTTCATCCAGCACTAGAACGGTGTCAAGAGCAGTAATAAACAAACTTTCAGCGTGTTCCCGTGCCTCGTCAATGGCAGCAATCTGGGGTAAACTCGTCCAGCAGGCGATCGCGATCGCGACAAAAGCGACTGTCATCAGCAACACAATTAAGAGATTGTGGCTGGCACTCTTAGAGATTCGCTCCATGCTGTCCCTAATCTCCCAGCCTATTGTAGTAGCGGCACAGACCAATACGATGAGGACGATCACCTGAAATGCGACAAAATCGCCGAGCTGACGAGGTTGCGTCCGTATGCCGCGCAGCCACCAGGCTGGATGGAAGGGTGGAAATGAAATGTGACGGATAGCAGCATCGACTGCCAAAACCGCCAGGGGAAGGAGAAGGCCGATCAGTAGGTCTTGCCAGCCCCAAGCCCAGCTTCCCACCAGCAGGGCAATTCCATCGAGCAGGCAGAAGCAAAGCGACCACCAAGGCCAAAGTGCTAAGGGTACGCTACGGGAACGCAGATCGGGCGTGCCTCGGTGCAGCCACACTGCCAGATGGACTAACATTATCGATGCAACGTAGCCACTACCTATTACTACCCCAATCCGGGATATATCTCCCCAAATTAGACAGATTAAGCTGATAAAAAGGCAAAGTACGAGGCCGGGTTGCAGAACGCCTGCTCTGGAAACAACTGCAAATACGGGCGCAAGCTGTCCGTCTAGAGCAAGTTGGTACAAAATGCGGGGTGAGTTAGAAACGCAAGTAGCGCAAGTCAGAAGGCAGCTAGAGGCAACCAAGAGGGTGACGAGAAAGGAAGCTGAAGCGCCCCAGAAGGGATGGGCTGCTGCTAACAGGTTCAAAAAGGTGTCCTCGCCCAGTCCGGGTTCGGTAGCTAACCGCATCAGTACCCAGGAGCCCCCCAGATAGACAGGAGGAATTAGCCCAGCAGCGAAGCTGAGAAATCGCAATGTTTGACCGGGGCGTCGGCTGTCAGCGACAAAGGAGGAAGCCGTTTCGCAGGCGGTAGCAGAGTAGATCCCGAAGAAATACCACTTCGCCCAGTCAACAAAGGTTAGGCTTGGCCAACTGGTGGGAAAAAAGCCCGGGCTCTGTGGCGAGAAGGCTAACCATCCAAGCCCTTGAAGGCTAAACAGAAGTAGGAATCCGACTGCTGGGAAAATGAAAAAGGAGTGCAGAATCCCCAAAGCGCGGGTGCCGCTAAAGGCCACAATATAAGCGATCAGCGTGAAGCCAATTTTTAGAACTGTTTCGGGACAAGCAATGCCCAAAGGTTCTAGGTTAGCTTTGATTAGGTTGGTGAGGATGATGGCATTGATCGGGACAAATCCAGCCCAGCTGAAGAAGTATCCGAGCGCCGCATAGCGACCCACACCGGGATAGTTCCTCAGCAGCCTGCTGGTATAATTTGGCGTTCCTCCTGACATTTCTGGCCATTGCTCGCCTAAGCGCTTCACCTGTATGTTCAGCAGCACCCCCACGAGCGTGGCGGGCAACCAGACGAAAATGGCAGCAGGCCCAAGCGCCGCGTGCATAAGGGGTGCAGCGCCAATCCATACGAGATGACCCGTCAGACCGAAACCCCAAGTTTCCAGGGCGCTCAGGCTCCGGGGAAGGCGAATAAACGATCGTCCAGCGTGTTGCGAAGCAACTTTTTGCTGATTGAACAAATTATTATTCGTTTCACGCACGGCCATTTGAATAAATCGCCCTCTTTTTCTTCCACTTATTGCTGTGTTTGCAATTATGTCAGACTTCGGCTCTGAGATTGCTCATCCACAAGCAATATCTTTTTACCGCACCACCCTGATATAGTGTAAAAGTTTTTGAATTTATATTAACTTTTAAAGTTTCATTTCTTTAACATCTGCTAATAAAACAAAAAACACATTTTCCAGTCCCTTTTCAAATCGCAATAATTTGACAAGATCGTGCTGTTCGGAAAGTATGGAGTTGACTATAATCATATCCGGTTTCACGGATAACGCCTTATCGATGCACTCCTGTCCGTTGGAGGCTTCAGTAACGCTGTATCCCTTCGCCTGCAACACATCAGAAACAGTTTTCACGACTGAGGCATCTTCATCAACTACTAGAACTTTCTTTTTCGATGTTCTTTGAGACAGCAACAATCCAATATTATTAAGCAGTTCTTCTGCGTTAACAGGCTTAGTAAAATAGCCGTCTATTCCCAGTCGATACTCCCTCTGCTTATCCTCAATGATTGACAATATGACGATGGGTATACCCATCGTTTGTGGGTCATTTTTTAGCACGGCTGCCACATCAAAACCATTGATCTGAGGCATCATCACATCAAGGATAATTAAGTCTGGTCTGGCCGTTTTTACCTGGGTAATGGCATCCATTCCATCTTTAGCTTCTCTGACTTGATAACCTTCCGGTTCTAGTTGCTGTCTGAGCAATTGGCGAATGTTAGCATCATCATCGACGACGAGAATGCTTTTCTCATGGTTTAACCCAGAGGGTGCTGCTTGTACCAAGCTTTCCTTCAATTGTCTAACCAAGATATCAATAGAAATTTTGTCTGTCTCCGCATTATTGCTGTCAGCGATCGGTAGACTGAATGAGAAATTACTTCCTTGTGTCGGTTGACTTTCCACCCATATTGTGCCGCCATGATGTTCGACAATTTGTTTGCATATAGGTAGCCCTAAACCGCTTCCTTTGGGTTTGTCGGTGAGGGTATCACCCACCTGCTGAAATTTCTCAAACACCTTGTCTCGATCGGCAGGGGCGATCCCAATGCCAGTATCGATGACGCTAAAGATAATTTGGTTATCTTGCTGTCTTGCTTTCACAGTACAAGAGCCTGTTTCTGTGAATTTCATAGAATTGGAAATAAGATTAATTAAAACTTGGAGCAAGCGATCGCGATCGCCCAGCACTTCCGGCAGTCCTTCTGGGACATCCTTAAGCAGGGCAATAGTTTTAGCTTGAAACAGGGAAGATGTGGCAGCGATCGCGCGATCGACAATTTCCGCTACCGAAGAAGGCTGCATATTCCACTCCACCTTACCAGCCTCCATCTTGGCGATATCCAAGACATCATTGATCAACGTCGTCAGTCGCTCGCCTTCAGATATAATAATATTGACATTTTCCTTCACCTGCTTGAATGCCTTTTGAGCTTTGCGATCCGACTCTGGAATTGAGGGAAAGATCGCATCGTCGAGTTTTTTCACAATCAGCTTAGCAAAGCCCAGTACAGAAGTTAAAGGCGTCCGCAATTCGTGGGATACTGTAGAGATAAAATCGGTTTTCATCCGGTCGATTTCTTTTTCCGTCGTGATATCGCGGATAACGCTCACCGTACCGAGACATTCAGCGATCGCCCCTTTAGAAAGAGAAGTTTCTTTAGAAATGGTAGTCGCCACAGCCTTGCCAACTCTACCATCTGCTAGTTCTATCTCTGCCGTCAAAACCTCATTTGGATGTTCCCTAGTTTCAGCTACGAGTGCTGCTATTTGACTGTTGAAAATTTCCTGGCAATCTTTTGCGATCGTATCCCCACCTTCCAGACGAAACATCGCTAACAAAGCCGGATTAACATGAGTAATTTTGCCATTGATATCTGTCACCAACAAACCATCAGCAATATTATTGACGATCGCTCTCAAATAAGCTACAGTATCCTGAACTTCGTTTACTGCTCGTGCTAACTCAAGCGAGATAGCCGCCTGTGCAGAAAGTATTTTCAAAACTTCCAGCCTTTCAGGTGTAAAAGCACTTTTTGTCAGATTGTTTTCCAGATAAATGATACCAACGAGTTTTCCTTGATGAAGAATCGGCGCACAGAGTAGTGATTTAATTTGGTTATTTGTAATATAAGTATCCGTCCCGAACATTCCCTCGCTCGTCGCATCATTTAAAACCACATTTTTCAGAGTTCTTTCTACATAATTGATAATCGTTACGGGAATATTTTGGCTTGTTTCCAGATAAATAGAAGGCAACAAAACCCGATCTTTATCTACAGATTTTTCTGCCGCTACTACTAATTTTCCTTCCTTTACCAGAAGGAGAATGCCCTTTTGAGCGCCAGCATTCTCAATGAGAATGTGCATTAATTTCTCCAGCAACTTGTCGAAAACGATTTCCGACGAAATGGCTTGTGAAGCTTTAATCACCGTATTTAAATCCAGCATCGCTGAACTTCCGCTCGTCGTCGGATTAGCCGTCGGCCTTACTTCGTTCTCAGAAGTTTCTCTAGCTAAGAGCCGCAAGAAAAATTCTGGATATCTTTCTTGCAAATCTCTAACTTTTGCCTTCGCTCCCCAGCGGATATAGCCATAGTAAGCATCAGTTAGATATACTTGAGCAACCTTATCTCTAGTGCGAGAAAGATAAAACTCTGCTGTTAGTTCATTGGCGAGTGCTTCTTCCTGAATGTATCCTTGTTCTTTCGCTCCTTGAATAGCACGTTCATAATATTCCATTGCTCTGCCAATTTCTCCCGAAATTCGCGCTTTCTCTGCTTCTACTAAGTCGTATTTATGCTGATAATTCATCGGCGCATGAACAGCCCATAATTGCATTTTATTTTGATTTTCTTCTACCAGAGCGAGATATTCTTTTTGGATGCTGCTTTCGACTTGAGGATATTCAGCGAGTAAAGCCAGAGAATAGTAAAAATTGTGTAAAGCAACAAATACAAATCCATTCACATTCGCTGTTTGCTCGTTTGCCAAAAAGCCATTTTCGATAGCTATTTTTCCATCTTTAAATAAGTAAGAGAGAATCATTTTGGAAAGATGGATAACAAACAGTGACATACCATCTTTTGCTTCGTGCAACAATGGTAACATTGCGGTTTCATTAAAACTTTTGCCAAGCAAACGTTTTTTTTCAACTTCCAATCCCTGTAGATTTAACGTAAACTGATGCCATATTTGAAGATAGTATATAGTAAATTTTTGTTGTAATTGCATCATTAAATTGATATAAGATAATTGTTGCTGCTCTACAAATTCCAGGGGTTCTCCTATCCAAAAAATGTGATTGCAATAGTGGCAAGCATTATAGCCAACATATTCCATATCTCCGCTTTCTAGTCCACTTTTAATTCCTTCCAATAAAGGCTTAATGCTTTCCTTGATATGCTCTTTCCAGTGTCTAATAAATCCATTAAAGTGAGCATAAACTTTACTTTTTAGTGAATTGGCTTTGAATTGCTCCAACAACCTCAAAGCCACCTGACCAGAATGATATCCAGAATCCAGTTTTCCTGCTCCACATAGCAACCAGCCATAATTAGTATAGGCGATCGCAGCCAACGCTGAATGACCATTTTGAATACAGAGATTCACTAGGGTCAAGCTCACACGCACAAAAATTGTTGGATCTGCAATAATCGCTGGACCAATGACAGTAATCAGGAGTCGCAAAGCTGCCAGTTGATAAGGATCTGTCATTACAGGAATTTCTTCTAGTTGTTCCAATTTGGGCAACTGGAATATTTCCAGAGAGTCGCTGGGTGTGTTTAACAGAGAAAAACCGAGGAGTTCTAGGGCTTGTAGTCCAGTATTGACTGCTTTGAGCATCTGATTTTGAGCAGTATAAAACTGGATTTGAGTCTCATATACTTTCACTCGATCGAGTAGATTTGTAGCCTGTTGCAGGACGACTTCCGCTAAAATAGCTGCCCGATCGAAGTTAGTATTTAAGTATTCCACTTCTACTGCTTCGACATAGAGATTCAGCGTTAAATCATACTGATAATGCCAACTATCTTGATCTAAAAGTCTCAATCCTACCGTTAAATAATTGAGTGCAGGTTCATAAGCAGTCGCCGCTTTAGCTTTCCGAGATGCGATTAGATTTAATTGAGCTAGCCGATCTTTTTCCACCTGGTCAATAATGAATTCAGCACCAATATTCAGTTGGTTTACAATCTCAAATATGTTGTCTTCAATCTCCGTTTCTGGGGTATTTTTCAGGAGCAGTTGACCAATTTTTAGGTGAGTTTCTTTTTTCTGATCTTCGGGAATCAGAGAATAAGCCGCCTGCTGCACGCGGTCATGGAGAAATTTGTAGGAAATTTTAGTAATTGGTAATTGGTAGGATTGTTCATTTTCCATTGTCGATAACCAATTACCCATTCCGACTAGCGGAATCTTGTAGGCATCACTCAGGGGTAAAATCAAACCCAACTGAAGTGCTGGCCACAAATTAGATGCTGTTTCTGAGGAAGATTTTTGATTGACAATTGCGAGAACTTCTAAATTAAATTTATCTCCAATACAAGCTGATAATTTTAATACTTGTTGGGTTTCTAGCGCTAATTTTTGAATATTTCTGGCAATCAATTCGACAATATTATAATCAGTAATACCTACAGCTTGAATTTTTTTAATATTCCACTGCCAACAGGCAGTACTAAAGTTAAATGTCAATAGTTCTTCTTGATGTAGAGTTTGCAACATTTGAGTCAAGAAGAAAGGATTGCCTTGAGTTTTATTGAAAACTAACTCAGCTAACGGCTGAGATTTGGAAGTCTCATCGTGAAGAGTATCGGCAACAAGTAAGCGGACGTTGCTGATATCTAAAGGTTGGAGTGTGATAGTAGCAATACGGACACCAGTTTTTTGAATATCCTCTAATGTGAGCATTAAGGGATGAGTTGAAGTTACTTCATTATCTCGATACGCGCCGATCATCAACAGATATTGGCTATCTGGATCAGTTATTAGCAACTCAATCAATTTCAAGGAAGCTGAATCTGCCCACTGTAAGTCATCTAGGAAAACTACCAGGGGGTGTTCTGGTTTTGTAAATACATGAATAAATTGTTTAAATACTCGATTAAAGCGATTTTGTGATTCAGATGGCCCCAGTGCAGGAACATCTATTTGGGGGCCGATAATCAGTTCTACTTCCGGGATAACATCTATAATTACCTGCCCGTTTATACCCACAGCGTCTAATAGTTTCTCTTGCCAAATAGCTATTTTTTCCGAATTTTCTGTTAACAGTTGTCGGATTAATTCTTGAAATGCTTGAATCATTGAAGCGTAGGGAATATTCCGCTTGAACTGGTCAAATTTGCCTGCTATAAAATAACCCCTTTGCCGAACTATGGGTTTATGAACTTCATTGACTACTGAGGTTTTACCAATCCCTGAGTAGCCACTCACAAGCATCATCTCGCTTTTTCCTTGACTAACTCGGTCAAAGGCTGACAGCAAAGTAAGTACTTCTTCGTCGCGGCCATAGAGTTTTTGTGGGATGGAAAAAGAGCCGGATTTATCCCGCTTACCGATTGAAAAGTCAGAAATATTGCCAGTTGATTGCAGTTGATTTAGACAGGTTTCTAAATCTGCTTTTAGTCCTAAAGCGCTTTGATAACGGTCTTCAGCGGTTTTGGATAATAACTTCATCACGATATCAGAAATCGCGTGGGGAATTTCTGGATTTAGTTGATGGAGTGGGATTGGTTGTTTGGCTATATGACAGTGAACTAATTCTAGGGGTTCGGTGGCATTAAATGGTAGCTGTCCTGTCAAGATTTCATAGAATGTTATTCCTAATGAATAGAAGTCTGTGCGGTAGTCAATTGACCGATTCATTCTGCCTGTCTGTTCTGGTGATATATAGGCTAGGGTTCCTTCTAGTAAATTGGTATTACTAATTTCTGTCGTCTCTCTGGATAGGCGTGATGCTATGCTAAAGTCGATAATTTTAACTTTCCCTGTAGAAGTGTTGACCAGGATGTTATCGGGTTTAATGTCTTTATGTATAATCTGATTTTGATGCAACTGATCTAGGGTTATGGCTAGCTGAATGCTGATTTTTAGGAAGGAAATTAATTCGATTTTTTGAGTCACTAAAATTTTTTTGAGGGATTGTCCTGAAAAGTCTTCTAATATGATTGCTAGACCGTTATGATAGTTTTCTAATGCGTATGCTTTAACAATTCCTTCAATCTCTAATTTTTGCAGAATTTGATATTCATGTCTGAGTCGAGTAATTTGTTCGAGGGTGGGATAATCGGCGAGGAGTGTTTTAATAATCACCGATGTTTGAGACTGTTCCCTAACTCCCCGATAAATAAGAGTATGGAAACCGGCTTGAATTTGTTCGGTGATTATGTAACCTGGAATGGAAATCATTCGTGTTCTCCTATCGCTTTGTGAGGTTATTTTAGTCTGGTATATTAATAACCAAAATTTGCCGAGTGTTCTACAAGTGGTTAACAATATTGAGTTTGATGGCGGTATGTCTGCAAATTAGGAGTAAAATCAACCAGATGGTGATTGTTACTCTCAGGACGACTTAGTGCGATCGCTTTGACGGGAATCTGAATCAAAAACTCTGCACCCTGACCTGGTTCAGATATACACTTCAAGCTGCCTCCATGTTTTTCCACGACAATCTGGTAGCTAATGGACAAACCTAGCCCTGTCCCTTTCCCTACTGGTTTGGTTGTATAGAAGGGGTCAAACAATCTCTTTTTGACCTCATCTGTCATTCCTGGGCCGTTGTCTCGAATGCGAATCACAACAGCGTCCAGAGCGCGGACTACTTCAGTATGAATGGTAATCTGAGGTTGAGGTTGGTTTTCAAGGGCGTCGATCGCATTGCTGATGACGTTCATGAAAACTTGGTTCAACTGACCGGGATAACACTCTACAAGCGGCAAGTCGCCATACTCTTGAGTTGCTTGAATTGCAGGACGTTCTGTTGTCGATTTTAAGCGATGGTGCAATATCATGAGGGTGCTATCGATACCTTCGTGAATGTTCACTGGCTTCATCTCTGCTTGATCCAGACGGGAGAAGTTTCGCAGGGATAAGACGATTTGACGGATGCGATCGACTCCCACCTGCATTGATGATAGTATTTTGGGTAGGTCTTCAACCAGAAAGTCGAGTTCGATCGCTTCTATCTGAGCTTGAATTTCCGGTACTGGTTGCGGATAGTGCTTGCCATAAAGTTGTACAAGATCGAGTAAGCTTTGGGAATATTGATGGGCGTAGGAGAGGTTGCCGTAGATAAAATTGACGGGATTGTTGATTTCGTGGGCTACACCAGCAACCATACAGCCAAGGCTGGACATTTTTTCGCTTTGGATTAGCTGTGCTTGGGTTTGCTGTAATTCGTGCAGGGTTTGCTGTAATTGTCGGGTTTGGGCTTGGGCTGTGGCGGCTGCGATCGCAGTTTCTTGGTATAATTCTGCTTGGTCGAGAGCGATTGCCAGTTGAGTAGCCACAGCCTGCAATAGTTCTACTTCATGGTCGCTCCACTTACGCACTTCTGTACTGTGACCGCAGCTAATTACACCAATTGTTCCAGAGCGAGTTTGAATCGGCAGTGCGAATAAAGAGCTAAATTTTTTATCAAGGAAGAACTCTTTCATTACCGGATCGCTGAGGGTTACGACATTATCTGCCCAAACTACTTCCATATCTAGAAGTTTCTCCGTAAACGAACCAACCTCTACAGCTGAGTAGTAACCCATTAAGCTCGGTAAATCGGGGTTTTTGGCTTCTTTGACAACTTCCCAGTTAGCGGAAGCACGATCGATGTACTCTGTAGGGATTTCCGAAGGATGAATGAAGTTTTCTGCTTTACTTTGGCCTTTTGACCTCGTTTCCTGGCTCTGCCTGGGAACTTTTTTCCCTTCTTCGGGTCTATACCAGATGAATTGGCAGCGATCGATTTGCAGGAGACTGCGGATCTCGGTCACAGCTGTTTCTAAAATGGTATCGAGGTTCAGGGAATGACGGATTTGGCTTGCTAAACGAAAAAGCAAAGCTTCCCGGCGGCTTTCGCGCAGCTGGTTTTCATGGAGAAGGGCATTTTCAATGGCCGATCCAGCTTGAAATGCCAGCATGGTAAGCAGTTTCAGATCTGCTGCTGTGTAATTGACTGGTGTCTTGCTGCTGATTTCGATCGCACCAATTACTTTATCTTTCGTCTTCAAAGGAACGCAAATTAGAGAGCTTACTTGCTCTTTATTTTCTACATATCTGGGATCGGATAACACATCGTTGACTATTTCTCCCGTTCCTCTTGTAACTACGTTACCGATGATGCCTTCACCTAGTTTTAAGGTTGCATTTGGCTGGCATTCTTTACCAAATGCCGAGATGACTTCAAGGCAGCCGTTGACTGGATGTACTAACACGATCGAGCCGCTGGTTGCGTCTACAAGCTCTTTGGCTTCATCGATCGCTAATTTGGCAACTTCTTTTAGTTCTAAAGTTGCCGTTAACTTTTGGGAAATTTGATATAAAACTGTGATTTCTCTATATCGAGCTAATAATTCGTTTGCAAGTGCTTTCTTCTCTAGCTCTTTATTAGCTAAATAAGATATAAAAGCAGCTACAGGAGATGCTTTTTCTGACCCAATTACCCATCCGATCGTTTCTCCTGAAACTTCGATCGGACATCTATTTAATTGATTTTCACTTGCCACCCCAAGCAGCGTATCGCCTTCGGCATCCTGAATGCTGATAGAATTATCAATAGTATTTACCAGGTTGGCGATCGTCGATGAACTTTCTTTTTTAGATAATAGCTTCTTGAGGCCGATCTGAATCATTTTTTTTACCTTATCCTCAATTTGGCATTACCAATTCTCATCATGGTTCATAGGTAGTTGCTTCATCATCTACCTAAAGATATGTTATAATGCAAACTATATTATCATATCTATCAGATTTTACAACTACGTAAATTTGCGTAATTTATTCAATTTTGGATTTTGGATTTTGGATTGACCCCACGGAGCGAGCCGGGGGTTTGAAACCAATAATATCATGTTTGGTAGCATCGCTTACCTAAAAAATTCGTGTGATTATTCTTATCTGCGTTTATCTGCGTTTATCTGTCTTCATCTGCGGTTAAAATTTAACCAACGATGACAACATTAAAATAAATAATTGTAGAATAACTATATTTAAAGTGAAAACTCACTATCGCGATTTTGTGATTCGTTCTTGGGAGGAGGGCGATCTGGCCTTTGCTGCCGATGTCATCCATTCCGTGTTAACCGAGTACGGCTTGCCTTGGGAACCAACAGAGGCAGACAAAGATGTATTGCAGATCGAAGAATGTTATCTGGCAGTTGCGGGAGAGTTCTGGGTGGTGGAACAGGAGGGACAAGTGGTAGGAACAGCTGCTTATTATCCCATCAAAAGAGCGTCAGACGCAGTAGAAATTCGCAAAATGTATCTGTTGCCATCTGCAAGGAGAAAAGGACTGGGGAAATTTTTATTGAAAGAGTTAGAAAGTGCGATCGCATCTAGAGGTTTTCAACAGATTTGGATAGAAACTGCCTCAGTTTTAAAACAAGCAGTGCAACTATATGAAAGCAGCGGCTATCAACCTGCCTCTGGAGTAGAGACAGCGAGATGCGATCGCGTTTATGTAAAACACATCTCTTAGGGAACGGGGACTGGGAATGCCATGCGACTCTAGAATTTGATAGCATAGTTTTTATACCGATTGTCAGATCTGATAAATGTCTTTAAAAGTTGAACTATTAGAACAGAGTTTCCAGCGCATCAGACCTCAAGCTGATGAATTTGCAGCTAGCTTCTACGAGAACCTGTTTGCAGCTAACCCAAAGCTCAAACCTTTATTTAGCAACACGGATATAAAGAAGCAGCAGAAAAAGCTGATCGGTTCCTTAGTGTTAGTGGTAGAAAATCTACGCAGACCAGAAGTTCTAGGGCAAGTGCTAAAAGATTTGGGAGGCAGACACATTCAGTACGGGGTATTACCAAAATATTACCCGATGGTGGGTGAGGCGCTGCTGGTGACTTTTGAGCAGTACCTACAGCTCTCTTGGACTCCTGAAGTAAAACAAGCTTGGGTGGATGCCTATGGTGCGATCGCCAATTTGATGTTAGAAGGTGCCGGTTATACCGCACCATCTCTCCCATCACAGACAGTATCAACCCCTTCCGCCAAAGTGGAGAAAGCACCAGTTCCACAGCAGTCTCCTGTTTTACAGGTCGAATTACAGAAAGTACCAACCCCTTCTTTTGAGGTAAATAAAACACCAACACCACAGAAGTCAGGCGCTTTACAGGTAGAATTACTCGAAAGCAGCTTTGCCAAAGTTAGACCCCAGGCAGAACAATTTGCCGCTAGCTTCTACGAGAACTTGTTTGCGGCTAACCCAGAGGTTAAACCTTTATTTGGCAGCACCGATATGAAGAAGCAGCAGAAAAAGCTGATCAGTTCCTTAGTGCTAGTGGTAGAAAGTCTACGTAGGCCCGAAGTTCTAGGACAAGTGCTAAAAGATTTGGGAGGCAGACACATTAGCTACGGAGTATTACCAAAATATTACCCGATGGTGGGTGAGGCGCTGCTAATGACTTTTGAGCAGTACCTACAGCTCTCTTGGACTCCTGAAGTAAAACAAGCTTGGGTGGATGCCTATGGTGCGATCGCCAATTTGATGTTAGAAGGTGCCGGTTATACCGCACCATCTCTCCCATCACAGACAGTATCAACCCCTGCTGTGGAGGTGGAGAAAGCACCAGTCCCACAAGAGTCTCCAGTTTTACAGGTCGAATTAGTCCAAAAAAACAAATCTGAGCAAATTAAGACCCTGGTACAGGAGCAGATACAGGAGCAGATCAAAGGCTTAAGATCGGTTTTCAGCCAAGGCGTAATAGTAAAACAAATCAAGGAAAAATTCGTTTACTTACAAGAACAATTTGTTTACTGGTTCTGGGAATTACCCACATGGGCAGTCACTCTGATCGTCGTCGGCATAGTACTCTTTCTGATTCTGATCACTAATGAAAACTCTATACTAGGACAAATTTTGGGGAGTCTTGAGTCTCTAAGTGTTGTTGTTGCCGTAGTTCTATTCATTAAGGAAATTCCCGAACGTAAAAAACAATCTCACTACCAAGCTTGGAGTACGATAGATGGAGCGGAAGGAGTAGAGGTAAGCTATGCCCGGTATATGGCACTCCAAGATTTGAATAAGGATGGCGTTATTCTTAGAGGGATAAAAGTTGCTGGTGCAAAATTAGAAAGTATCGATCTAAGTGATGCCGAGCTTAGTGAAAGCGATTTCCATAAAGCGGATTTGGATAATGCCAACTTCAATCGCGCCAACCTGAATCGCGCCAACATAAGTTTTGCCAGCCTCACGAGGGTCAACTTCAGTAGCGCAAATCTGAGTTTTGCCAACCTAAAAGATTCCAACTTGGCTGGTTCCAATCTTAAGAATGCTAACTTGTTTGGTGCGGATTTGAGTAATGCTAGGTTGACTGGTGTCGATCTGAGTAGTGCCAACTTGAGTGCTGCTAACCTGATGGGTGCCAACCTTAGTGGCGCAAACCTAACAGATACTAACTTGAATGGTGCCAACCTAATAGATGCGATCGTGCCTGATGATTTGAGAGATGAATAATTAACTTAGTCAGTAGTCATTAGTCATGGGTCATTGGTCAGTAGTCATTGGTCATTAGACTTCTTGCAGTGAGGTACATAGAAACCAGGTTTCTTCAATAAACCGGGTTTCTCTTGTGTACTTCATCCGACTGCAAGCCGCTGTAAACGCAGATAACGTGCAAATAAATATCGACTTTTGCAACAAGTCTATTTCCAAGGTAAAAGGTAGTACGTAATTTTTTGATTACCAATCACCAATTACCAAATGACCAATGACTAATGACCAATGACTATAGCTTTGATTACAAATTCAAACTTTCCAATTCTTTCCACAAGGTGTTAATAAACTCTTTGGTATCCTTGATGCCCATTTCTCCCAACGCTATCCACTCCCGATCGCTATGCTCTTTGTCAATTCCCATTACCTCATGCGTCCAATAAGGCAAATTATATGGGTCTTCTATAAGCGCACGGGCGATATCCAAGGCACTCTTCCCCGCAAGTTCCTCATTCCACCCGGTTGCTAAACAAAATCTTAGCAATTTGGCCAGGTTGCTGTCAGGCGGAATCGATATCAAAAAGGCCATTTTTTCGGCCAGATTGTGCTTTTGTAAGTCCATTTGTATCTATTTTCGGTTGGTTTACAGAGTATTATAGCTAGGGGCTAGGGGCTTTTTTGCTAGGGACTAGGGGAAGAAGGAAGAGGGGGAGAGGGGGAGAGTGGGGGAATTGGGAATGGGGAATTGGGAATGGAGAATTGGGAATGGAGAATTGGGAATTGGTGATTCTCTCTCCCACTCTCCCGCTCTCCCGCTCTCCCACTCTCCCACTCTCCCGCTCCCCCACTCCCCCACTCCCCCACTCTCCCACTCTCCCACTCTCCCACTCTTTAAAATGCTGTACCTCACTGAAAGAGAAAACCTCTGTATACCGGCATCTGGGGTGGAGGCGGGGTGATGCGTGAGCGTTTATGTCAAATATCTGACTGGGGTTTGGCAAGTTTGGTCAGGTGCGTTACCCTCAAGCTAACGCACCCTACGCACTATCGGCTCAATGCCCGTAAGAAACGTTCCATATTGGTGAAAAGTCCGGGTTTTTTGGGACGTGGGGCATCACCTGCATTGGCGCTGTTAGGCTGAGTTGCGTTGAATAGAATTCGATCGAGTTCGTCGCCAACGGGTTTTTTAGGCAATTCGGCAATCAAATTGTAGTTTTCGCTATTTTGGAGCCAAACCTGCCAAGGAGAGGGATAGCAGCGAAACAAAGCTGCCCCTTCTACGGGTTTGACATAGTAGCAAGATTCCAAGGTATTGAGTAACCGTTCCCGCAGTTGACGGGCAGTATAACCGATACCGACAGTAGCGGCATCTTCCAAGTGGGGAATGAGTAAAATAACGGGCCTTGAGCCCGCTGCGTTGCACAGCTTTTCTACTTCCCCCACTTCCACCGCACTGAGGTCAACCAGCAAGAATACCTCATCTTCCGGCTCAATTTTGTTTTGGATGGGAGTTCTACCCATGCCAATGTCTTGAATTTTAAAAGGAACTTCTCCCCAGTCGCGGCGGGCCAATGCGGCAGCACCGGCATCGGGGAAAAAAACTTTCAGGTGGGAAATGCGGTCTTCAAAGACGGGGATGAATTGCTGGGCGATGGACTGTGCTTGGAGTGCGATTTCTGGGAAATTTAACTCTACTTGCAGCCGGGAGCAACCATTTGCGATCGCAGCCAGGGTAGCTTCGCGAGATTGTGCGATCGCTTCTTCAAGACTTTGGGGTAGTTCTGCCATAATGTATTTTTTTGCTTACAGGTTATTGTACTGTGATAGTACCAGCACAAACATTGATATTTATCTATCCAGCTTCCCCAGAAAATTCAATGGCATTAAATGAAGAAGTATTAGTCGCCATCCTACCTAATCGGCTAGATTTGGAAATTGCTCGCGATCGCCATTGGTATCGCATTCCTGTAGATAAGGTGCATAAATTTCTCAATCAGCGTTGGCCTCCTCAATGGATTGCTTTTTACCAACCAGGAACTTTTGGCAAACAAGCTTTTGCCGTTAGATATTATGCTAAAATTGAGCAAATTAGCGAAGTTTTTCGGTCGGAATTTTTTCCAGAATTACCAAAGGACAGAAAAAGCCGCCAGCGTTATTCTAAACTAGAGTTATCCTCATTGCAACGTTTAGAAACATCAATATTCAGCCGTCGATCGCGTCGGATTGTTTTCATCCAAACTACCTGGGAAAAATTCACCAATGCAGGTGAGATTAACGATTTGTATGATGAAAGTCCTCTGGAAGATAAATTGTGGGCTGAATTTAAACAATTAGAAATTAATGCCGAACGTCAGGAGTTTGTGACAGCTAGAAACAATAACTACGCCCTTGACTTTGCCATTTACTGTACTTACGGTAAAATCAATATTGAAACTGACGGCGATACCTGGCACGCTGACAAAGAACGCATTCCTTTAGATAATCAGCGAAATAACGACTTGCAAACAGAAGGTTGGGATATCTTGCGATTCAATACTTATCACATTCAAGAAAAAATGGCTGAGGATTGTCTACCGATAATTATTGAAAATATTAACCGTCTCGGAGGTTTGAAGGAAGAAGGTAGAGGTTTCCCGCGTTTAATTAAATCGAATTCATCGGCTGAATTTGTGCAATTGAGTTTGTTTTAAATTTTAAATTTGAGGACTCTACCAAGGGTGGATTATCTAAGAGGAGGATATACTGAATGGAAGATGAAGTGCGAGCCGACTACGACAGCGCTTGGAAAGAAGCCCTAACTGTCTATTTTGAGCCATTTATGGCTTTTTGTTTTGCAGATACTCACAGCGATATTGATTGGGAGAAAGGTTATGAAACTTTAGACACCGAATTGCAAGAAGTGATTCGCGATGCCGAGACAGGCAGGCGTTTAGCAGATAAGCTAGTAAAAGTATGGCTGAACTCCGGCGAAGAAGCGATTGTGTTAATTCATGTCGAAATTCAAGGACAAGAGCAGTCAGATTTTGCCGAGCGGATGTATATTTACAATCATCGGTTATTCGATCGCTATCGGCAAAAAGTCTTCAGCTTTGCCGTATTGGGAGATGAAAACACCAATTGGCGACCGACAGGCTATAGTTATAGTCGATGGGGATTTGAGAGCAGTTTGCAGTTTCCGGTAGTGAAACTGCTCGACTATCCAGCAGCTACCCTAGAGGAAAGCACTAATCCCTTTGCTACCATTATCGCCGCGCATCTGGAAACCCAAGCAACACGCAGTGATTTACCGCGCCGTTTCCAGTTAAAATTGAGGTTAGTGCGACGACTGTACGAGCGCGGCTATAGTAAAAATCAGATTTTGGAGTTGTTCCGGTTCATTGAATGGATCATGGCATTACCGGAGGCAGTTCAGCAAGAGTTTAAAACTGAAATCAAGCGAATAGAGGAGGAAAGGCGAATGCCATACATTACCAGTTTTGAGCGGGATGGTATACAGCAGGGTCGCCTGCAAACGTCTCACGAGGCTGTAATTGATGTTCTGGAAACGCGGTTTTTAACTGTGCCAGATGCCTTAAAAAATCGCATTTTTGCGATCGAAGATTTAGCAATGCTGAAACGACTGCATAAACGCGCTATTACTGTTACTTCGGTGCAGGAGTTTGAGGAGTTATTGGCACAAGGAGAGTTTTAACGGGATAGAGGAGGAAAGGCGAATGCCATACATTACCAGTTTTGAGCGGGATGGGATACAGGATGGGATACAGCAGGGTCGCCTGCAAACGTCTCGCGAAAATGTTATTGATGTTCTGGAAACGCGGTTTTTAACTGTGCCAGATGCCTTAAGGAGTAGCATTTTTGCGATCGAAGATTTAGCGCTACTGAAACGACTACTTAAACGCGCTATTACTGTAAATTCGGTGCAGGCGTTTGAGGAGTTATTGGCACAAGGAGAGCGTTAAATGTATCCCCTGAATTCAACGCCCAGCTAATGCCACCTCTGGTATCAATCTTTGCAACACTTGCTTCAGTACGATCGCAGTCCAGTCCACATCAGCTGCTGTCGTGTCACGCCCCAAAGTCAGGCGAATTCCCGCTTTTGCCATCTGGGTACTGTACCCCATCGCCAGCAGGATAGGACTGGGGTTGAGTTTGCCGCTACTGCAAGCAGCACCAGCACTAATACCAACACCAGCTAAGTTCATTTGCCGCACGATGGTTTTGCCGGTGAGCTTTTTACCATCGGCATCCTGCAAGCAGAAACTGACATGGTGAGGCAAACGGTGCCAACGGTGACCCGTGGGTGTCAAACTGGGAGTATCGGAAAGTTGGTCGAAAAGACGATCGCGCAACCCAATCAACCTGGACGTTTCCGTAGCCATTTCTTGCGCCGCCAGTTCCGCAGCTACTCCAAAACCGGCAATAATTGGCACAGCTTGAGTTCCAGAACGCAAGCGCATTTCTTGCCCTCCACCACCCAACAAAGGAACTAATTCCACGCCGGGACGGACGTACAGCGCCCCAGACCCTTGAGGGCCATAAATTTTGTGACTGGAAAGGGAAAGTAAATCTACCGGCAATTTTTGCACATCGATCGGCAAACGCCCAGCTACTTGAACTGCATCTGTGTGGAACAGCACTCCGCGATCGCGGACAATATTTCCCAAAGCTTCGATCGGTTGTAGAGTGCCAACTTCACTCTGACCGTAGATTATCGAAACTAAAACCGTATTGGGTTGCAGCGCGTTTTCCAAGTCATTTTCGTTAACTCGTCCCCACCTATCCACCGGCAAGCGCGTCACTTTCCAGCCCCATTGTTCCAGCAGCTGTACTGGTTCTGCCACAGCTGAATGCTCAACGCTGGAAATAATAATGTGCTGAGGTTTGGTGTAACATCGAGCCACACCCATAATTGCCAGATTGTCTGCCTCAGTGCCGCCAGAGGTAAATATAATAGACTCTGCCGGTGCCTTAATTAGTCCAGCCACCTGCATTCTGGCTTGTTCTAATATCGTTGCTGCCCGTTGTCCCCACTCGTGCAAACTGGAGGGGTTGCCCCACTGTTGGGTGAGGACTTCTTGCATAGCGGCGATCGCCTCTGGGCGGGTCGGTGTTGTAGCGCTGTAATCTAGATAAATTTGCATAATCTTTAGGCGTTAGAGGTCGCGACGACCGACTGGCTCTCTAATTTCAGCATATACCGCCAACGTCTAACAACTAGCTAACTTCCCGGTTTGCGGACATTGTAGTCCTCATGGGACAAGACAGCTAGGGGAATTAAGATATTACCGCAGTCCCGGCAGAGCATTCGGTAGTTGCGGGTGATGGGAATGCTGACCACGAAGCGATCGTGCCGCAATCGCTTGCCGCCAAAATCTGTGTAATTTTTGTGCTGCTGTAAAGCCGCAATCACAGTGCGTGCCTTGACCACCACATGGATGGGTAGATCCCTTAAATCTATGGGATCATCGGCAAAAGTGGACTCCCACTCGTTTTTTAGCTGTCTTTTTTGTTCCAGTACGGCTTTTTTTTGGGCACACAGATGGCACATTTGACCATAGCCCTTGTGGCCGCACTGAAATTGCTTTTTTCTTCTAGGCATAACAACAGATGAAAATACCTCTGCGTTGAGGTCTTTCTTTCCACAGGCGTCACTTTCCGTGGGGCACACGCTAGTTTTTGAAAGATGCTTTAAAGCGGCTTTCAAAATAATAAACTTTAGATTACAGAATTTTAGCAAGAAAACTCACCGCTTCTAGCTGTGGGATCGGTTGCTTGCCGCTAAATGGGTAAAAATAGACTGCTTTCACTTATTGACTTATGGACATTAATTTGATATATGCAATCGTGAGGCAAGTAGCAACGATTCTTTTAGCACTGACCTTAGCTGCTTGTCAACGGGCTGGGCCGCAAACTCAGCGATCGGCCCCTTTACCCCTGCCCCAAGATCCTGTTGTTAAAGTTTACTTCAACCACTCTGAGTCGGCTGAGTACAGAGAACCCTACCGCAAGCAAACGCGATCGGGAGATGACTTGGAACAGCAGATAGTCGATGCGATCGCCACTGCTAAGTCTACCGTGGATGTGGCTGTTCAGGAGTTGCGGTTACCTCATATTGCCAAGGCTTTGGCCGATCGCAAAAAAGCTGGGGTTAAGGTAAGGGTAATTCTGGAGAATACTTACAGCCGTCCTTGGAGTAAATTTACACCAGATGAGGTAGCGAAACTACCGGAACGGGAACGCGGACGCTACAACGAATTTGTCAAGTTAGCAGACCAAAATGGCGATAATAAACTCAGCCAAGATGAGATCGATCGAGGGGATGCGATCGTCATGTTGCAAAATGCCGGTATTCCCATAATTGATGATACCGCTGATGGTTCAAAAGGCAGTGCTTTAATGCACCATAAATTTGTCGTCGTTGACGATCGCACTCTCATTATTACATCGGCAAATTTTACAACTAGCGACATTCACGGCGACTTTATATCTCCCAGCAGTTTGGGAAATGCTAACAATCTTCTCAGCATTGATAATTCCGAATTAGCAACTCTTTTCACAGCAGAATTTAACATTCTATGGGGCGATGGCCCTGGTGGTAATCCAGATAGCAAATTTGGCATCAAAAAGCCGTTTCGACCAGTTCAGCAAATCACTCTAGGAACTACTACCATTGCAGTTCATTTCTCGCCAACATCATCAACGCAGCCTTGGGAAGAAAGCAGCAACGGTCTGATCGGTAAAACCTTAAATACCGCTACCCAATCGGTAAATATGGCGTTGTTTGTATTTTCAGAACAGCGACTTGCGAATATCTTAGAAACTGACAATCAACGCGGTGTGCAAATACGAGCTTTAATCGATGCCGACTTTGCCTATCGCAGCTATAGCGAAGCGCTGGATATGATGGGCGTTGCTTTGCTTAATAATTGCAAATACGAAGTTGATAACCGTCCTTGGCAAAATCCGATTACCACTGTAGGCATTCCCCAACTAAAAAAAGGCGATCTGTTGCATCACAAATTTGGTGTTGTAGACAAACAAATTGTTATTACTGGTTCCCACAACTGGTCAGCAGCAGCAAACACTAATAATGACGAAACAGTTTTAGTAATTCAAAGTCCCACCGTTGCAGCCCATTTTGAGCGCGAGTTCGATCGGCTTTATGCTGATTCTATACTCGGTTTACCAGATGGAATTAAGCAAAAAATTAAGAATCAGCAGCAACAATGTCCGCCCCTAAAAACCGTATCTTCACCTTCGGCGGCAAGTTCAACTACAGCTAAAGTTAGCGAAAATACCATTAATCAGAAAGTTAATCTCAATACTGCTAGCCAACAGGAATTGGAAGCTTTACCAGGAGTGGGGCCTAAATTGGCGCAGCAAATTATTCAGTCACGTCAAAAGAAACCTTTCACTTCTTTACAAGATTTGGACAATGTGCCAGGAGTCGGGCC
Source organism: Argonema galeatum A003/A1 (assembly GCF_023333595.1). Taxonomy (GTDB): domain Bacteria; phylum Cyanobacteriota; class Cyanobacteriia; order Cyanobacteriales; family Aerosakkonemataceae; genus Argonema; species Argonema galeatum. Next base: position 2,660 of record NZ_JAIQZM010000037.1, on the reverse strand, counting down.
GAGTTTGTTGGATAAGTTGAAAGACCGAGTTACTTGGTAGAAACTCTATGTCATTATCAATGAAGGATGTTCTGGATATCGCACTGTTGTCATCGTTGGTTAAATTTTTACCGCAGATAAGGAAGGACAGATGAACGCAGATAAACGCAGATAAGAATAAGAATACGAATTTTTTAGGTAACCGATGCGTAAGGATATGATATGAACACTCTCTGGTGTAGAGTCAATTCATGAATCGACTCTACATCTGTAGCAAACATTTATTTTTGAGGTTGTAGGGTGCGTCAGATCCCAAAATTTAGGAGATAATCACTAATTTTATCGCTCTGACGTACCCTACTTAATGTAACTAGCAACTTGCGTTAGTAGGGTGTGAAATGTCTAAGCTGCCAACATTTGTTCAGCCGTCAGAGTAAATTCTGAGAAAGCCTGAGAGACAATGCGCTGGTTTCCTGTAAACTCTGTTATCTGATAGTTCCCATTCACCAGAAACAGAACTGAAACCTTGAACTTGCGGAGGTCTACAATCCAATATTCGGGAATTCCAATAGTTTTATATTCAGATTGTTTGGTTTCGTAATCTGTCTTCTTGGAACCAGGACTAACTACTTCAACCACCAACAACGGCGGGTTTCTCAAAACAGCTGCTGCCTTCTTGTCGGCTTTAAGTCCAGTCCATTGTGCTTGAGTTATAACACACAGGTCTGGGGTACGAGAGCGGTCTTTTCCGGTATCTGGAGCGGTGCCTACATACACCCCTACATCGCGTTTAACAATCCAAGAGTGCGACTTTGTTGTGATTTCTGCCCTAAAAGTGTCAGACAATAAATCAATTACATCTGACTGGTCGGCAGTTGGCAAAGGAACCATTACTAACTCCCCATTAACAAGTTCATAACGGTTATCGGTTCCGTCATCGTAGGTTAGATACTCCTCAAAGGTCAAGGTGGGGGTAGGGGTTTTAATCATGGCGTAAGCTCCTTAAGCAGACGCTTATTCAGCCATCCTAGCAGTATCAATGTAGAAAGCGTTATTATCTTTGCCGATCGCTAACCTTCGATCGCGAATCGTAGTACCTGTAATTTCCTCATAAAGCAAACTGGTATCTTTTCCTAAGATTATTTCTCGTTCGTTGGCGATCGCTTTTTGAGCCCAAAGTCCTTGGGCTGTACCATTCTCTACAAGGCGGAATTTAAACGAAATCCCAGAAGTTGTCGGGGACATCAGAAAACTCCTTAGCATTGGATACAGACTACTACAGCTTGTTATCCTGAAGAAAGTTCCCCTGCTATCACTCCCGCGCAATCAACCATGACCCAACAACCTGCACGCATATGTATACTCGGCGGAGGCTTTGGCGGTCTGTATACCGCTCTGCGATTGAGCCAGCTACCTTGGGAAAAGGCGTCTAAACCCGAAATTGTGCTGGTGGATAAAAGCGATCGCTTCGTATTCACCCCCCTCCTCTACGAACTGATTACCGGCGAACTGCAAACTTGGGAAATAGCCCCACCCTTCGCAGAAATACTAAGCAACACAGATGTACGTTTTTGTCAAGGAGTAGTGGCGGGGATTGATGTAGAACAGCACCGGGTTTATTTGCAGGATGGCCCCGAAATACCCTACGACAAGTTAGTCTTAGCCTTGGGTGGAGAATCTCCTCTAGATATCGTTCCTGGTGCTAGTTCCTACGCTTTTCCCTTCCGTTCCCTCACCGATGCTTATCGTCTGGAAGAAAGACTGCGAGTTTTAGAAGCATCACAAGCAGATAAAATTCGAGTAGCGATCGTCGGTGGTGGTTATTGCGGCGTTGAGTTAGCTTGCAAACTAGCCGATAGACTGGGAGAACGCGGACGCTTCCGCTTAATCGAACAAAGCGATCGCATTCTGCGAACATCGCCCGAATTTAACCGAGAAACAGCACGCAAAGCTTTAGAGGCGCGGGGTATCTGGATAGATTTGGAAACCACCGTTGACTCGATCGGGCCAGAAACCATCTCCCTACTGTATAAAGCACAGCTAGACACCATCCCAGCCGAGCTGATACTGTGGACGGTGGGAATGCAAGGATCTGCGATCGTGCGTAATCTCCCCCTCAAACAAAATCAGCGTTCACAGCTAACCACCACACCTACCCTGCAAGCAATTGACCATCCAGAAATCTTTGTACTGGGAGATTTAGCAGATTGTCGCGATGGGGAAGGTCAGCAAGTACCCGACTCAGCACAAGCAGCTTACCAGCAATCCCACTTTGCAGCTTGGAATGTTTGGGCTTCCCTGTGCGATCGTCCGTTGCTTTCCTTCCAATATCAGAATTTAGGAGAAATGCTCACTCTGGGAACTGACAGCGCCACTATCAGCGGCATGGGAGTGCAATTGGACGGTCAGTTAGCTTATCTTGCCCGTCGCCTCGCCTATCTGTATCGGATGCCAAATACAGAACATCAGTTAAGAGTCGGCGTAAACTGGATAGCTAATCCTATATTGGAATTAATCAATCCTAGTTGATTAATTGGTCATCAGTCATTAATCAAAAGTCATTGGTTTTCCGGTACATACCCCGCCCAAGCGTAGGCCAAAAATCTAATGACTAATGACTAATGACTAATGACTAATGACTAATGACTAATGACTAATGACTAATGACTAATGACTAATGA
>NZ_JAIQZM010000036.1 GCF_023333595.1 Argonema galeatum A003/A1 | reverse complement strand
ATACAAGGACGGGCAGGATGCCCATCCCACAAGAAGCTCAGAAAAACTGACTGTGAAATTAGATGCGTAGCAGCTTAGCCCCTAGCCCCTAGCCCCTAGCCCCTCGTTATAATTGGTTGTTTTCACCATATAAAATTACTTTTATTTTCTACCCTAAGAAGTATGTTAATATTGGTGTAATGTGCATCTATTAATAGTAATTACGCTCCAAACCCGGGTTTTTAAGGTAATCACGGCATTTCAGGCTGTAGGTTGGGTTGAGCGATAGCGAAACCCAACCACCACCCGTGTAGCGTTGGGTTTCTTGATGGTGAGAACGAGAAAACGGGTTTCTTTGGTATAAAAGTGTAAGTCCCGAAGACGAAAAATGGTTTTTAGGATGCTAAAAGTGAAAAGTTTATCTCAAAAGCCTTACTTAGCAAGGCTTTCAGTTTAAGCGCAACTTTTTAAGTTAAACTCTTGCCCAGTAAGCCTGCCTAGTAATTTAGTATACCAGGAACGGAAGAACCTAAGCTCTACGTAAAAGACAACTAACAATAGACAACCAACCAAAGGCCAACTTATGTTCAAGAATCAAAGTCTGCAAAGCAGAATAATAAGCGCGTTTGTCTTGATAGGTTCAATCGTATTAATTGTGGGTATGGTAGGCTGGTTTTCTACTTCTACTTTAGGCACAATGCTTACCACGGTGACTACGAATAGCCTACCAAGCGTGCAGGGATTGTGGAAAATTAATGAAGGGCAAACCCAAATTGAATCATCAGAACGAGCCTTGCTAGATTCAGCACTTTCCGCAGATGCAAGGCAGAAGGAATTAGCGAGAATAAATTCAGCTTGGCAACAAATAAACGAGGGATTCAAACAATATGAAACCACTCCTCGTAGTGAAGAAGAAGACAGAGTATACAAACAACTGCTCGTAAACTGGGATAAGTGGAAGACAAATCATCAAGAATTACTGCAACTTAATCAACAATTCGAGAGCCTGGGTATTCTCAAACCCCGGCAAGTACAGCTTGACCTGCTCAGCAATGGGCAGGGGAATAGCCCACAATTTGCAGCAGCAAAAGCAGCAGCTGATGCTTTTAATAAAATCTCTGAAAAAGCCCAGGCTAATCGACCCTCGTTTGAGGCGGCGACAGCATCGCTTCTCCAAGATATCAAGATAAACGAAGATGCGGCAGCCAAAGCTTATAAGGATGGCCAGCATAATATAGCTCAAAGCAAGTTCTTGGTGATTGTAGGTATGACGATCGGCTCCCTGATTGCTGTAATTTTTGGTATTTACTTCAGCAATACAATTGCGAAACCATTGGGGGCAAAGATTGCTGGAGTTGTGAGAATTGCAGAAAAAATTTCAGTGGGAGATCTTACCGCTCAAGTCCAAGTAACCGAAGAAATGGATGAGATAGGAAAATTACTTGCCGCCTTCCGTCAGATGAGTCTAAACCTAAATTCATTAATTCGCCTGGTGCAGCAGTCTGGTATTCAGATTACCACTTCTACCACTCAAATCGCCGCTTCTGGCAAACAATTAGAAGCCACAGTCACAGAACAAGCCGCCTCTGCAAACGAAGTTTTAGCCACAACAAACGAGATTTCTGCCACCTCTAAAGAACTGGTACAGACAATGGATCGAGTTGCGGAACTATCCCAAGCAACCGCCACATCTGCTGGCGGCGGTCAAAAAGATTTGATTCGCATGGAAAACACCATGCGTAATTTAGCTAATTCCACCAATTCTATATCTACAAAACTGGGAATAATTACCGAAAAAGCAAATAACATTAATAGCGTTGTCACTACCATTACTAAGGTCGCAGACCAGACAAATTTGCTTTCTCTCAACGCCGCTATAGAAGCGGAAAAAGCGGGAGAGTATGGGACGGGTTTTGCTGTAGTAGCCAGAGAAATCCGCCGCTTAGCAGATCAGACAGCCGTGGCAACTTTGGATATTGAAAACATGGTAAAAGAAATGCAGGCTGCGGTTTCCACGGGTGTGATGGAAATGGATAAATTTACAAAAGAAGTGTATGAGTGCGTTGAAGATGTTGGCAATATCAGCGTCCAACTAGGGTCAATTATTCAGCAAGTGCAGAGTCTGACACCGCGCTTTCAAGTGGTAAATCAGGGTATGGATGCTCAGGTGCAGGGGGCTGAGCAAATCAAGGAGGCTATGGTTCAGTTAAGCGAAGCTTCGTCGCAAACGGCTGATTCTCTGCGGGAAATTAACCGTGCGATCTCGCAATTGAACGAGGCGTCACAAGGCTTACGCCAAGAGATATCTCGATTTAAGGTGAATTGAGCGGACATGGGGAATTTTAAATTGCAGATTGCAGATCTATACTTCGCACGGGCATAAATGGGCGAAGCATTCCGTAAATAATTTGTTGGTTGAACCCAAAGATCTTTGACGGAATGCTTCGCCCCTACAGGCATAAAAAAAGCTCGGTCTGTGACCGTGCTAAGTATAATTTAAACAGGACTTATGAAATCGCCCCCCTAGCCCCCCAAATCTGGGGGGAACAGGACTCTTCTCCCCCCAGATTTGGGGGGATAGGGGGGCAAAACCTTCGTTTTTGCGTAAGTCCTGTTAAATCTAAAATCTGAAATCTGAACTTCTCCCCAATCCCCGAAATTTACCGATAGCCTCGCCAAGGGCTGACTTGCGGAACACCTCTAAGGGTAAACACTACCTTGAAGTAAGCAAGAGGTTCTTCGCTACCAGTAGCTGATGAAGTTGGAGTGCTAGTAGATTTCAGCTTAGGTAAGGGGGTTTGGTTTTCGTAGTCCCTAGCAGGTTGGTTGCGTGCTTCATAGTCTGCTATTGTTCCGTCTGGACGCATAGCCACACGGTAAAGCAACTGTCGTGGAAACTTTAACTTTTCTTCCTTGTTTTGCAGAATTTGCTGCTGGAGTTTTCCGTTCAAATCTCTGAGCGTGTTATTGTCAGTAATTTCTGACCCCACGGTCGCTGTTGTCGGCGCAGTGGATAATTCTGAAGGTGAAGGCGTTGCTGTTTCCGATGCTAGGGGCGAAGGCGTTGCTGTTTCCGATGCTAGGGGCGAAGGCGTTGCTGTTTCCGATGCTAGGGGCGAAGGCGTTGCTGTTTGGGCGACGGGGGAAGCTGAAGGCGTTTCCGATGCAAGAGGCGTTGGCCCGATCGGCCCAGAACCAGTTGTAACTTGTCCTTCTGCACCGGAAGTAGTAGAAAGCGAGTTAGAGTTGGCTTGGGGCAGAGGTTCTTTAGGTCTCTGCACTTCTGGAATTGGGACGAAGAAAAGAGCTAGAGCAGCCACAGCCAAACTCGACACCCCTATAGCAGCAGGTGCAGCTCGCTTAAGGACGGGTTGGTCAGCATGAGCGTATCGCCGTTCTACAGGCGTCAAAAGCAGCGACAATCCCGGCAAAGTTTGAGAGTCGGCAAAGAACTGATCCACCGCCTCCACCAAATCGAACAGCTGCACCGTCGTTATATCAATCTCAACTGGTGCCGTCGATCCTGTCTTACCCATCATGCCGTTAGATGCCAGATGAACATCTGCCCGGCGTTGCACAATCAATCGATGTAAATTCCGATTGATTCGTCGTAACTGCACCAACGGCGGCTCTTGGGTATTATAAGGATGATGTACACCACTTAAAAACTCCTGGGCATAACGGCTCACAGCCGTCACCAAACTATCAAAAAATTCTCGTCCGCCGGTGAGTGGTGGCGCAGAACCTGCCAAATGACACTCTGCATTCACCAAAATCGACATGACCGGGCGCACCTCTAATTGGCCGCTACCAGTGGTTGCATCATTCAATCCTTCCAAGAGCAGAGTGCAATTGGGCAGACTGTACTGGCGTTGTATAGTCATTTTGAGTCGTTAGTTGTTAGTTGTCATTTACAATTTCAGATTTCAGATTTAAAATTTCAGATTTAAAATAAATTTTAAATCTGAAATTCCCCAGCGACCGATTAAATTTCGCCGTCAAACAGACTGCTCCAAAACCGCTGCATTCCAGCAGTGCCGGTACAAAATAGCAACTCGCCCAACAGCGAAATGGCGAGATCGTTTAATTTTTCGTCAGAGGTGTAAGCGATCACCCCAGAGCGTCGGGGGTTCATCCGGCTGCGGAAGTGTTTGCGGAAGCGATCGAGGTAGTCAGAAAGGCGAAAATGATGTTCCATCGACAGTTGCTTCTCGCTCAGTTGTTGATAAGCCAGTAGCAATTGCCGGATCAGAACCGTCATGCGTCGCGCCAGGTAGGAGGCAATTACCACCAAAGCTTTCGCCTCCACAACACTCAGAGAACGGCGCTGGCTGAACCGTCGCAGGGGGTTCGCACTGCGAAGCCGCCATAGGTTGACTCGATTTTTAATAATATCTTGTAGTTCTAGTTCGGAAGCGGTGGTCAGTATGGCTTCGGAGCCGCTGAGATCCAAGGCTTCAATTGCCAGTAGAATCAGGTCAATTTGCAGCCTGGCGCGGCGCGGCATTTCCCGCTCCTCAAAAGTAGCTGGAACGGGCAAGCTGTCCAAAATGACGGGAATGGTTTGGGCTGGTGGACTATCTAAATACATTACGTTAGCGGAGACTTTCATTTAGACTGGCTGGGTAGGTGGAGTGGACTGTTGCAAAAGCAATCCAAAACCGATCGGATCGCCTCTAATCGCAGATCCGGTGGACAAATATAGACTATGCGGCATAACTATATCCATCAACTCGATGAACTATTTGGCAGTATTTAGCCCTAACTGGGCTGACTTTACCTTTGATTGTCACCATTTCAAACACCCCGGTTGCGCGAACAGTTAATCGCCCAATATGAGGTAATTTTTTCCTCGTCAATGTTACTTAGGCTTGTTCGGATCAGTTTACTTTCTTAGCTAAATAGGAATGTTTAAAACTGAACGGCAGAGCTACAAGCTGGAAAGCACTCGCAGGTGCCATGACCTAAGTAACGTAGCCCACTAAAGGCTTAGACTGGCTATCTCTTCACCGAATGTACTGATTGTCCAGTTATGTCCAGTGTTTAGCGGATAGCATCACTGACTTGTGACTTTTAGTCTCGGTCTTTGTGCCATATCTCTACCCTACCTGTTGAAGAACCGAGCTTGATTTTGAATGTAGGCATTTATATCAAACAGTGCAACTCTCTAGTGTACGATTTCTGAGGCATCTATATTGCAGGGCGATCTGAGTGAAGGCGAATGGGAACTCTTGATTGGGGCGGTGTTGACGCACCCTACGTACTGGGGACCGATCGAGTTTCATCTTTCTACAACGGTCGTTTTGCAGGCGATGCCTGTCCTAAACGCAATTTTTGATTAAACATCTATGGATTTAAAGTCTCTGATCCGCAACATTCCAGATTTTCCCAAGCCGGGAATCCTATTTCGGGACATTACTACTCTCCTGCGCTCGAGCGATGGGCTCAGGTATACGATCGACACTTTTACCCAAAAGTGCAAGGACACCTTCCCGGCGGTGGATTATGTGGTGGGAATGGAGTCGCGTGGGTTTATTGTGGGAGCGCCTTTAGCTTATCAGCTGGGCGCTGGCTTTATTCCTGTCCGCAAGCCAGGGAAGTTGCCAGCAGAGGTGTACTCGATCGAGTATGAACTAGAGTACGGCACCGATCGGCTGGAGGTACATAAGGATGCTTTGCAGCCAGACTGTCGGATCTTAATTGTGGACGATCTGATTGCTACTGGGGGAACGGCAGCTGCTACGGCAAAGTTGGTGCAGCAGGCAGGCTGCGATTTGGTTGGTTTTGGATTTATCATCGAGCTACGGGATTTGGACGGACGCCGACATCTTCCCGATTTGCCGATCGTAACGCTGATCGAGTATTAGCTATCCGATCGCAATGGTTTTAGATTTTGGATGACTCCAAAATCCAAAATCTAAAATTGCTGTAGGCGAAATGGAGCCTATGTTTTGATGACTTCTACTAAAAATTCCTCGCATCGCAGATCGTTGGAGGCTGGTGGGAATTGGCCTAAAGCCCTGGTCACCAGCGAGACGTTTGTATATGTGGCAAAGCGATTGTTGCAGGCACTGTTGACCCTGCTGCTGGCGTCAGCACTTTCGTTTGTGATTATTCAATTGGCTCCAGGCGATTACTTAGATACACTGAGGCAGAATCCTAAGATTTCGCCGGAACGGATTGAGGAACTCAGGCGGCAGTTTGGTTTAGATCGATCGGGCCTACAGCAATATATGCTATGGCTGTGGCGGATTGTCACCAAAGGTGATTTTGGCATGAGTTTTGTTTATCAGCGATCGGTAGCTTCTTTGTTGTGGGAGCGAATTCCGAATACTCTGCTGCTGGCAATTTCTTCCCTGATTGTCACATGGGCGATCGCAATTCCCTTGGGCATTGTTGCTGCCGTAAATCAAAATCGCCGCATTGACTATTTCCTACAGTTGCTGAGTTATACCGGACAAGGATTTCCCAGCTTTATCACAGCCCTGCTACTCCTAATCTTGGCGCAAAACATTTCTCCAGTGTTTCCAGTCGGAGGAATGACGAGCATTAATTACGCCGAGCTAACGCCTTTGGGTCAAGCTTTGGATATTGGCTGGCACATGATTTTACCCACTATAGCGCTGAGTATTACCAGCTTTGCTGGGTTGCAGCGAATTATGCGGGGAGAATTGCTAGACGTTCTGCGCCAAGATTACATCCAGACAGCCCGTGCTAAAGGTTTGCCAGAAAACAGGGTGATCTATGTTCACGCGCTTCGCAATGCGGTCAACCCTTTGATTACTTTATTGGGTTTTGAGTTTTCTAGTTTGTTGAGCGGTGCTTTTATTTCCGAGTTTTTCTTTAACTGGCCCGGTTTGGGACGTCTGATTTTGCAGGCGGTGTTGGCTCAAGACCTCTACTTGGTGATGGCGAGTCTGATGATGGGAGGTGTAATGCTGATTGTAGGCAACTTGTTGGCAGATTTGCTGCTCAAGGGTGTAGACCCCCGGATTCGTCTGGAAAATCTGAATTAGTCATTAGTAATGGGTCATTTGTCATTAGTCAAAAGTTCTTTGATAATGACCAATGACCAATGACCGATGACCAATCCCCAAAGTCGCCATGTTCTCGCAACTTTATTACCTAGTTCGTTCTAAAGCCGACGGTCGTTATCTGGCTGCCCATCCTGACAGAGATACTAAAGGAGCTAATTCAGGCTACCTGCTGCTGTTTAACGAAGATTTCGAGGCGCTGAGCTATCTCAACACCCACGGCGCAAATGTAGTCGATCGCTTTGGGGTAGAATCTATTCCTGGCTCTCAGCTAAAAAATCTACTTCAGCGTTGGGGTTTTGCGGGTGTGGGAATTATTCGAGACCCACTCTTACCCAGTATTGAGTTTTTCTCGCTTAATTGAGTTAGCAAGAGGATACGCCTTTTGGTAGATGACAAATGCTTTGGAGACAATCAACTTCGATCTACCGAAGAGATTAAACCAGCAACCCGATCCGCCTTTTGGTAGATGATGGATGCTTTTGGAGCAATCAATACAGAATCTATCCAGGTACAGAGGCAAGAAAGTTAAAAATTTGAGCAAATAGAGGAAGGTCGTGGAAAATAAACGTTTGTTTAGCCTATTAACGACCAATAGCTACCAATTTCGATAAATAGGAGAACCTTTCAATGCGCTCTATTCGTTTTAACATTTCTGCTCTGTTGCGTCCAGTTCGTTTTCTGCTCAGTCTTTGTGTTTGTGCCGTGCTGTTGATGTCCTATGCAACGCCTGCTTACAGCGCCAGCACCAATACCAGCAGTCCCACCCAAGGCGAAGCAAACCTGTTAGAGATTGAGAAGAAATCACAAGAAGCAGTTTTGTCCAACCCCTACGGTCTCAAAAAGCAAATCGAGGAAACTAATCCCGGTTTGAACGAAGTTCAAGGAACCGCTGACATTGACAAGATGAAACGTCCTGGAAATACCAAGGGCGTCGAATCTGTGGAAGAAATTATCGGAAAGTCCCTGGACAAAGTTGGGGGCAAAGATTAGGTAGATCGGGCGTTTCCTTACTTACCTGACAATCTGCCGAGATAATTTATCTCGGTTTCTCCCTAGTGTTGAAGAGGGTAGGCATAAGTAAGTGTCTGCCCTAATTTTTATTATGGGGCTTTCGGACTATTTAAGGAAAAATAATTTATGGTATCTTCAGTTGAATCACCCACCAAAATATCTTTAGAAGAGTTTTTGCAATTACCAGAAACTCAACCAGCTAGCGAGTACATTAATGGTCAAATTTATCAAAAACCTATGCCACAGGGAGAACACAGCATTCTGCAAAGTGAGTTAGCATCTTCTATCAATCAAATGGGCAAACCACAAAAGTTAGCTTATGCTTTCCCTGAGTTACGTTGCACATTTGGTGGCGGTGCAGTTGTCCCAGATGTTACAGTATTTGAATGGTCACGCATCCCCCGCAAAGCAAATGGTAGAATTGAAAATAGGTTTAATATTGCACCAGATTGGACTATTGAAATTCTGTCTCCCGAACAATCCGCTAATCGCGTGATTAGGAAAATTATTTTTTGTTTAAAGCATGGGACACAACTAGGTTGGTTAATTGATCCTGAAGATGAATCTGTGATGATTTTTCAACCCAATCAAACCCCAGATGTGAAGTATAATGACGAGATTTTACCTGTTTTGAGTGTATTGGGTGATTGGCAATTATCGGGAGCAGATTTATTTAGTTGGTTAGTTGTTTAATTTTCTTTACTGCACATTACTCACAGCATGGAGAATAATGATGATATCTTCTATCCAGTCGCCTGCTAAACTTTCTCTAAAAGAGTTTTTGCAATTACCAGAAACGAAACCGGCCAGCGAGTACATTGATGGAAAAATTTATCAAAAACCTATGGGACAGGGAAAACACAGTCAAGTTCAAACTCTTTTTTCTGCTACTATTAACCAAGCTGGTTACCCTCAACATCTAGCTGCTGCATTTACTGAGTTACGAGTAACTTTTGGGGGACGTTCTCTAGTACCAGATATCTCGGTTTTTGAGTGGTCGCGCATTCCCTTAGATGCTAATGGGGAAATTGAAAATAAGATTGAAATTGCACCGGATTGGGTAATAGAAATTCTGTCTCCCGAACAAACTCCTACTCGTGTCATAGATAAAATTGTTTTTTGTCTGAAAAATGGTTCTCAACTTGGTTGGTTTATCGAACCTCAAGAACGATTAATTATGGTATTTACTCCCAATCAGTTACCGACAACTATGGAAGGACAAGATAGTTTGCCAGTTTTGAGTGTTTTGACTGATTGGCAATTATCCGTAGCAGATGTATTTGGATTATTAAGTTTCCGAGGAAATCAGCAATAATGACTATGGGCTATAACTTATCGCTCTCTCCACTGAAACCAACCCAGTTGAATTTAATCTCAAGTGGCAAAATGCTCAAAGCAAGGCGGTGACTGTGTTCGTACTAAAGCCGAAGCACTTTGGTATTATTGTGTTACAAAGCGGGCGGCGGGAATCGAACCCGCATTATTAGCTTGGAAGGCTAAAGTTTTACCACTAAACTACGCCCGCATTCTACGACGCATTGAGCAAACAAGCTCAGATGACACCTTAACTAGAATAACATAAATTTTCCAATATTCAACTATCCCGACAAACTTTTTTTCCTTCAACCTTCAGATTTTTTGCCTATAGGGTCTACCACAAACGTCAGAACCGTTTCATCGACGCCTTTGAGGTGTAGAGAACTGCCTTTAGTAATTTCAGACTCATCCAGATAATCAGCCACAGCAGCCGAAACGAGGATGCAGTCAGGTTCTGCGACTTGTTGAAGTCGGGAAGCAATATTGACGGTGGGGCCGATCGCTGTGTAATCTGCGCGTTCGGCACTGCCAAACATACCCACAACGGCGGTTCCCTGGTGGATGCCGCAGCGGAACTGAACGCGCGGGATGCCCTGATCTTGCCAGCGCAGGTTGAGTTCCTCCAAATATTGACGCATTTGGCGTGCGGTTGCGATCGCTCTTCTCACCTGCTCATTCGGCGTCAGTTCCTCCGGGGCCCCAAACATTGCCAGCACTGCATCACCCATAAACTTATCCACAGTACCGCCATTATCGAACACCGCCCTAGTCATAAACTCGAAATATTCATTCAACAACTCAGCCACCCGACGACTTCGCAACGTATTCGACAGTTGAGTAAATCCCACAATATCGCTAAACAAAATTGTGACCAAGCGGGGTTCCGGCTTCAGATCCAGAGTCAAATCCCCAGCTGCTGCCTTCTTTACCATCGCTGGAGGTAAAAAGCGCTTCAGAACCGACTCAGTTAAGTATTTATTCAGATCCGTCACCCGTCGTTCATTTTCCTTAAGTACCAGCAGATTACGTACAGCCGCCAGTAATTCTCGATCGTTAAAAGGTTTGGCTAAGTAAATATCCGCTCCCAGTTCCGTACCTTCAATCCGGGTATCTTCATCCACCTTAGCAGTGAGCAAGATAATCGGCGTTCCCTTCAAATCCGACTGTTCGCGGATCATCCGAATCATCTCCAAACCAGACACCATCGGCATCATCAAATCTGTCACGATCAGTTCGGGACGGTTCGCTTGAGCCACACCGAAACCCTCTGCCCCATCGCGAGCCATCAAAACATCAAACCCAGATGCCCGCAGAATTCTGGATACATAGTTTCGCAGATCGGGATTGTCATCCACCACCAAAATTGTGCGTTGAGTTGGCGCGATAGAGATTCCAGTAGAATCTGAGTTTAACTCGGCACTTTCCACAGGGGCAAGCAGTTCCAAATCGGCTAATTCCACTGCGGCGCGATTTGGCTGTATTTGAGTTGCCACTTCCAGTACCTGATCGAGTGGCAGATGAAATGTTCCTGTTTGCAACCACACTGTGAAGGTAGTTCCAGCTTGATAAATCGACTCTACCGAAATTTGACCTCCGTGGAGTTCCACCAGTTCTTTCACCAAAGCCAGACCCAAACCCGAACCTTCGTAAGAGCGATTAACAGACCCCTCTGCTTGACGGAACCGCTCAAACAAGTGGGGAATCTGCTCGGTGCGAATGCCAATGCCGGTGTCTTTCACTTGGATGCGGATGTGATCTCCAGCCGTTTCCACCTTGATAGCAATACTGCCACCCGTTTCGGTAAATTTCATCGCATTTGACAGCAGGTTGTAGAGTACCTTGTCAAATCGTTCTGGATCTAAGTAGACCCTTGGACAGGAGTTTAGTTCGGTGATCAGACGCAGACCCTTTTTTTCGCAGTAGGGACGGAAGGCTTCGACAATTTGGCCCACCATTATCACCAAATCGCAAGGGCGGAAGCTGGCTTGCATACGTTTGGCGTCGAGTCGCTGGAGATCCAGCAGTTGATTGACCAGACGCAGGAGTCGGCGGCAATTGCGTAGGGCAATCACCGCTTGGTCGTAGGGCAAATCTTGTTGGTGATTAACTACCGATTCCAATGGCCCCATCATCAGAGTGAGGGGAGTGCGGAATTCGTGGGAAATATTTTGAAAGAATTCGGTTTTTTGCTTGTCTAATTCTTGTAAACGCTCTGTTTGCTGTCGAGTTTTTTGATAGAGGCGGGCGTGTTCTACTGCGATCGCAGCTTGGGCTGCCACAGCTTGGGCCAAGTCTATCTCCACCTGTTGCCAGTGGCGAGGATTCGTCGCTTCCCGCAGCGTAATGCTGCCAATGATTTTGCCTTCAAACAATAGAGGTACGACCATCAAGGCTCGTGCCGAAGACCGTAGGGGCAAATCGAACCCTTGCATTTGGGGACTGGCGTCTAGGTCATGGATTACCACAGGTTGGATCGTTTTCAGCAACTGCTGCAACACGGGATTACCTGCTATAGGTGCCACAGACTGCGGCAACTGTGAAAGGTTTTGTGTTGAATTTTGTGCCGAGGAGAAAGTTTGGGGTCTTTGTCCTCCTAAAGTTTCGTCCCCTAAAGCCGTCCCTGCGCTCCAAACTAAGGATTCAAAATTTTTGTCATACAATCCCACACACTGAACAAACTCATCCGATTGGGTCCAAAGGGAAAGAGTGCAGCCATCCACCTTTAGGACTTGCCCCAGTTGTTGGGTAATAGCGGCAAAAATATCCTGGGGATCGAGAGAAGAGCGGATGGCTGAAGTGATGGTGTTAATCAAAGCCTCCCGCCTTGCCATAGCCAGAGAGCGTTCGTAAGCGCGTGCCTGAGCTAGGGCGAGGGCAGCTTGATCCGCCACCATAAATACCAGTTGCACCTCATCATCCTGCCAGCGGCGCGGCTCTCCGCACTGGTGGAGTGCCAGCACTGCCATCAGTTCCATTTGGCAAATCAGCGGCACTACTAAGCTCGATCGAATATCAGCGGTAGAATAAGCTAGAGCACGTTCCTTTTCCGAGGGGGTATCGCCCTGTAGCCGCTCGTCCGTTACTACATCATCGAATACCAGTACATCGTGGGTTTCCCACACCGTCTGCGCCAAAAGAGGAATTCCATTTCCTTCTGCTTTTTCCTGTTGCCTAACTTCCCTCAAGTTAGCAGAAGGAACCTTTAGCCTTTGATAAACAAACCATTCGTCTACCATCCGGTTATCTTGGAAAGGACGCAGAATACATATATCTACCTCCAGCATATGACCGACCGTATTCACGATCGTCTGGAGGATCTGCCGATAATCGGTGCGAGAGCGAATAGTATTAGTAACAGTATTGAGTAGAGATTCCTGACGCAGCGTGCGGCAAAGTTCCTGAGTGCGCGTTTTGAGGACGTTATGAGTATCCAGCGCTTGCCGAACTACAGCTTGGAGGTGTTCGGAGTCCCAAGGCTTAGTTACATACTTAAATACCTTACCGCTGTTGATCGCTTCTACCAAGTCTTCCACATCCGTATAGCCAGTCAAAATTATTCGGATGATATCTGGATACTGAGTTGCAGTGAGGCTCAAAAACTCAGTCCCACTCATCAACGGCATACGCTGATCCGAGATAATTACGGCAATATCCCTCTCAGAAGCCAGGATTGCCAGTGCGGCTGGCCCTGATTCTGCCCTTAGCACTTTATATTCACGATAGAAGGTGCGATACAGCAGGTCGAGATTATCTGGTTCGTCATCGACAACTAGAATTTTCGGCTTATTCATCTGTCTTCCCCCTTGGAGACCCTCGCTATATTCTTCTTAGGAATTAGCGGGGTCGGAAAAGGGGGGCAAGGTCTATGCCGCATTGCGTTTAACAAGAAAGAATAAAGAAACTCTTGCGCCTCAAGGTGAGTTTAATAACTCCCCGGCCCAGTCTGGTCAACTAGGGCTGTATTTCAAGCCACCGCTGTACCCTAACGGGTCAGCGGTGGCTTGTTGACACTTGGAGATTTCATACACTGCTCTCCTCCCTAAGATACTCTTTGAGGAGAAACTTTGATTCTTGGAGGGAGCAGGGGGGCGGTAGTAATATTCGCAACACTAAATTTCTGGCTTAAACTGAGAAGCCAGCAGAACCCTTTGTAACAATTTTTTAAGGTTGCCTGACTCAACACTGGATTTAACTTTTAAGCGTAAGACAATGCTGATGACAGTTATAGTGCCAGTAGCAAAAAAGCGACAAGGTTGGCACGTACTAGCGTTAAGCTGTAAGAGAAATACCAGTTTAGCATTGCTCGATCGATATATGCTCTTAAGCTGGCTCTCGTTGCTAGAGGAGAGTCCTGGTCGGCAGGAAACATTTGGAGCGAAGTTTTTTGTTACAAACGCTTTGCCCCCACAAGGTTGATACACCCTCTGTACGATCCTAATGCAATTGGCTCTAGCTGCTCGCTCTCCGAGGCCGATCTTGGTAGTAACCACGCTGAACTTACAATACCCCGGCACCAGCCGTGGCCAATATCAAACAGTAAAAAGTTGTGAAACCTTTGTTCTCGTCCTCAAAACACCGCCAGCAAAATGCGTTTGTTTCGCCAAACACAGCCGAAACAAACGCCAAATACGGGCAAATGGCTGAATTAGTCGCCTCAAACCACTTCCAAATCCGTGCAGCTAAAGTCAAGGATTTGACTGGTCTTGCAGAAATCCTTGCTGATAGCTTTCACTCTCGCACGGGTATGAGCGGCTGGATTTATCCGTTGTTGCGCCTCGGCATTTACGAAGATTTGCGGAATCGACTGGAATCAAGTTCTCCTCGTTACATTTGTTTTGTTGCGGTAGAGCCTGTCACTATTCGCCCCACCGACTGCGATTACCTAGCAGGAACAGTAGAAATGGCGTTGCGCTCAGCTCATCCGTGGCCCCTGATGAATGTACCCCAATATCCCTATATATCCAATTTGGCGGTGCAAACCGAATGTCGTCGGCGGGGAGTAGCTAAACAATTGCTGCTTAGCTGCGAAAGAATTGCTCTGGGGTGGGGTTTCGATTATATTTACCTTCACGTACTGGAAAATAACCATCAAGCACGGCGGCTTTACTTCAAGTTAGGGTATCGATTGCACCAAGTTGATTCGAGTTGGACTTCTCTGCTGCTGGGGCAACCCCGGCGTTTGTTATTGCGTAAGCACTTGACTGTAGATTAGTCTCCAAGGGGGAAGACGGATGAAACATGAAAATGAGAGTCCAAACGGGTCGGAAATTATTGCTCAATTACACAGCGGCAAGCTGTTAGTTGTGAGTAGGAATAAACGCAATGGCCTCATCCTTTTCAAATCTTACCACGCGGAGTTTGCAGGGCCGGGAGCAGGTGTTGGTAGCACATTTGATATGGATTGTCAGCGGGCTGTTGCTGTGGGCAATTTTTCGTTGGTTGTTCCAGAATCCTATGAGGAACGACAGACTGCTTATAAAACTCGACGGCAGTGGATTATGTTAACAAAACAGTTAACAGATAGGTCAGATCCTCTAGAACGAGCTGAGAAGCTGCTTGCCCAATTTGAAGCTTTTTTTGACAGTCAAACTGTGGCTAATCTGCCGGATGATGTGCTTGCGTATTTAGTTGGTGTTCTGCCGCAAACGATCGCTCTTGCACGTCGTAGTAATGAAGATTGAAAATAGGGCAGAGGGGCAGAGGAGCAAAATCTTCCCTAGTCCATAGTCCATAGCCCATAGCCCCTTTCTTTTGACTTTTGAATGAGTGACTTTTGACTTCCCTAGTCCCTAGTCCCTAGTTATTGAGAGCTACTTGTAAGCGTTGCAGAGTGCGCTTATTTTCTTCGCTACTGCCTACTGTAATGCGTAATCCGCCGCTGATATGGCGTACTAGAGTGCCTTTTGCTTTCACTTGTTGCACCAAATTACTCAATTTTACTTCGTTTAAATTGTTGTCGGTGGCGATAAGACGCAGGTAGATAAAGTTAGAGGAACTTGACCATACTTTTAAGGCTGGGTTCTGGGTTAAGTTATTAATTAACTCGTCTCGATCGGCTAATATTTGAGGAATCGATGCCAGCAATAGTTGCCGATGCGTGAGGGCAATTAGGGCGGCAGTTTGTGAAAAGCTGGGGAGATTGTAGGGCAAACGGACTTTTTCTAGTGCGGCAATTAATTCGGGATGAGCGATGGAATAGCCAACGCGATGAGCTGCTAACCGAAAAGCTTTTGAGAGGGTTCGCAGCAATACCAAATTGGGACGTTGTTGCAATTCACCTACTAGGGTTGTATTGCTAAATTCAAAGTAGGCTTCGTCAATGACAATGAGAATTTGTTCTGGTAAACTTCGCAGCCAATCTAGTTCTTTTGGGGTTAAGGCGTTGGCGGTGGGGGAGTTGGGATGAACGACAAATACTACTCGGATCGGGGGATTTTGTGTTTCTTCAATTGCCTTTTGTGCTGCTTCTAAGTCTATTTCAAAGTTAGTTTCGTGGCGATCGACTTTGACTACCGGAATACCCAAGGTTTCAGCGAGAATGCCATACATGGAGAAGGTGGGAACGGCGACGAGGATAGAACCTTCTGCGCGCAAGCAGGTGGCAATGAGGAGGGAGCGAATTAGTTCGTCGGAACCGTTGCCAATGGAGATGTTTGCGGGTGTTATTGACAGGCAAGATGCCTGTGCCACAAGAGAGGCGGCTGATTCGTTAACGTATTGTGCGATCGCACTTTTTAATGCCGCATGACCGCCATCTGGATAGCGGTTGTTCTCAATTACTTGCTGATACGTCCAGACAAGCTTTTCTTTTAATTCGTTTGGCAAGTCAAAGGGACTTTCGTTGGTATCCAGGCGATCGATCGCCATGTCAGACTGGACTGGTTCGCCGGAAGTACCACCGGGATGGGGTGTATAGGCAGTAAGTTTAGCTAGGTCTGAGCGGATGAAGGGCAGCATAGCAATGAAAATTTTAGATTTTAGATTTTAGATTTTAGATTTTAGATTGAAATTCAATAGAACTTATGCAATCGCCCCCCCAGCCCCCCAAATCTGGGGGGAGAAGAGTCCTATTCCCCCAGATTTGGGGGGCTAGGGGGGCTAAACCTTGGTTAGTGCGTAAGTCCTGTTCAATCTGGAATCTACAATTGGAAATTGGCAATTGCTATAATCCTATGCTGGTAGCTGGCAAAATGCGCCAATTTCCGGCCAAATTTGGGGGAAGACGTTTGCCAGAGAGTGATCGCTGTCAAGTTCGATGAGTTTTACCCAAGGACGAGAAGCGGCAAAGTTTCGACTAGCTTGGATGGGGATGGTTTCATCGTGAATGCCGTGCAGAATGAGGGTGGGAATGGGGCGCTGTAGTTGTTCGTCTTGGTAGTGACTGGCATCTTGGATAAACTGGTAACTTAAGGGAAGCGATCGCTTTTCTCCATAGTGATACACCGACAAATATCCTTCTGTCTGCCAACGTTGCATTGTTTCAGAGCCCAATTTGGGCAACCAATGGGAGAGAAACTGAAAAGCTGGGGCTAATAGCACCAGCTTTTGGCATTGTAGTTGCTGCTGTCCAAGCCAAGCAGAAGCCCAACCACCAAAACTAGAGCCGATTAAAGTTACTGGTGTCGGTGGGGGTGGAAATTCGGCTTCTACTTGACGCAACTGTCGCGTCATGGTGAGGTGGGAAAAGTCACCCTGATTGAGATCGGGAGTTTGGAGGGGAATTTGGAGGGAGGAAAAGCTAGAGCGTAAATAGTTGGCTTTAGCAGAATTGGGGCTAGAAGCAAACCCATGTAGATAGATGTAAGAGGACTTACGCATTTGGAAAGTAGAAAGAGGGAGAAAAAGGCTCTTCCGTACTTAGTGTGCTAAATTAACTTAAATTTATCCTCAAGACTTTGCTAAGTAAGGCTTTGAGATTATTTCCACCATTAGCTTGCTCTATGGTATGCGGCTTTGGGGACGATCGCTTTGAAATCCCAGCCAGCTAAGGTGTAAGTCACCAGAAAACTAATAATTTGGCACACTAAGTACGGAAGAGCCGCAATTAGTCACCCAAAGAATTTAGTCAGTTTTTATCAAAAATTTTTCAAACCCCTATCGAAACGTTGGTTTTTGACTGCCTGCCATGAGGGTCAGGCAGTCAAAAACCAACCAGGGCGGGGGTTTGGGAGTTATTGGAGAAGTCTATTTAACGTGGTCTCGAAAAAATCCTGATTGCGGTCTTGAGTGATTATGATTGCGGTCTCCTACAGCTAGGTTAAATTATTTGCTTCCTTAACTACTTCCTTTAACTCTTCAAAGCTGATACTACCGTTTCCATCTCCATACATAGCTAGCAATTGCTGGGGACTACTGATACCTGTTTCAGCCGAGATGATCGCACTTAAACCAGGGCTCAAAAAAAGCTCATGAATGGAGACTTTGCCGTCTTGATCGAGATCTAAGATATCAAAAAGAGATTGAAGTTCTTGCTCAGTTGCCATAAGTTTCTATTTGGATTGATATTCCAGTTTAAGATCTTTTAATTAAATAAACTTATATCCTTAGACATAGAAACGGGTATTAATACAGTTAAAACCAAAATATATCTCAAGAATGAAATTTAGTATGTCTTAAGAATGAAAGATTCTCTCTTCGCGAGAATGGGTTTCTAAAAATTAATCCCCCATAGCCGCCACAATCGCCTCGATGTCCCGCAGCGTGACTTTGGATTTTGGATTCTGCCGCCTGATGGTGTTGAGTAAGAAGGCGGCGTCGGGGGCGCTTGTCGCCCCCTCAACTGCTATCTACTCGAGCGTCCGAGATATTGCCAAAACTGCTGTTATTTCTGAACCTCTCAGTCCACACCGAATTAGACATAGTAGTGTTAACTATGGCGGTACTTAAAAACACTTTAAAGAAAACACAAATATGAAAAAGTTTTTCCCGATCGCTCTTGCCAGCTTGCTCCTGACAACAGGCTCGGCTATTGCACAGCAGCAGTCTGCCAGCGTTTTGTCTGTGGGTGACGGCGACACGATTCGAGTTCGTCAAGGCAGCAACCAAACTATCACCGTGCGACTGAGTTGTGTTGACGCTCCCGAAATTGCCCAGCAGCCTTGGGGTTATGCGATTATTTATCCCCAATACTTCAGCGGGTGCAATGCCAGTCGTGGTCAGTACCAACAGGCCGAAGCCGGAGCTAGACAAAACAGATTGGCTTTTTGGAGCCAACCCAACCCGGTAGCGCCTTGGGATTTTCGATCGGGACGGCGAAACACTCAACCGCCAGCGGCTAGGCCAGCACCCACATCAGCACCTAGCCCTGCGGCTGGCACTGCGATCGCGGTTTAAAAACGAATCTGGCTGATATGAATCACGCCGTACCGATTGTCACCACAGGCATCGGTGGAAAGCCACTGTTGGCTATTGTCATAAAAACGATAAACGTTAATCTGACGACGAGTGGTAATCGTACAGACAATATTACCGTTTGGTCGTGAGCGAACGTTAGATGGGGGAGCGAACACGGTTGCCGTTCGACCACCAGTAGCGTAGTAAGTAGAATAGGCGTTCGATGCACTGGCTGGTGAAGCACGATCGAATGAGAAGTTTTGGTCACTGAGTGCTTGAGTCTTGTAATCCTGATGCGTGAGCGCCTGAACGGGTAGCGCAATTGTAGAACCAGCAAGTAGCATTGCCGTCACCAATGAAGTCAAAATCTTGGTTCTTCCGTACGAAGGTGTGCTAAATTAGGAGGAAAATGCCAGAGAAGTAAAGCTCGGAGTTCAAAATTATGAAAATTTTTAAAGCCAAAGCCGCAACGTTTTAACAATTTTAATTTGTTATTAATACCTTCCACTATCCCATTAGTTGTTCTTCTTTCAAAATAACCCACTACCTCCGGGAACCAACGCTTAATGGTGGCAACACTATTTCGGTAATATGGTTCAGCTTTCTTGGCTCTCCCGTACGAAGGTGTGCTAAATTATCAGGAAAATGCCAGAGAAGTAAAGCCCGTATCTCAAAATTATGAAAATTCTTAAAGCCAAATCCACAACGTTTTAACAATTTTAAGTTGTTATTAATGCCTTCTACTACCCCATTGGTTATTCTTCTTTCAAAGTAACCTACTATTTGCGGGAACCAACGCTTAATCGTTGAGACACTATTTCGGTAATATGGTTCAGCTTTCTTTAACCAATCAATTAGTTTTAAGGTTCCTTCTCCTAAAGTTTTACTTGACTCAAATAAAAGATGTAATTCCTCTTTCAATGAGTGCATAATTGCCACTATTGGTGAAGCTTCTTTAACTTTTTGTAATTTTTATTTTGGCTTGTTAGATAACTTATCCTCGGCTTTCAGTAATGTATATTTACTTCCTTTTAAGCTGTTAAATAGTTTGGCCATTGACTTAGTGTTTAGTGATTCTGCTGTTTTCTTATGGTCAATTTTCGCTTGATTTAATTGTTAATGAACTATTTTTGTTACATGAAATCTGTCCACTGTTAGTTCTGCATTTGGACAGATTTTATGTGCTAATAATTTATAATTACCAGTCATATCCATACTTAGTTATTCTATCTAAAATAATACTTTTTTTCCCCATTTCCGCATCACGTTTTCTATCTCTGACTGGGTTCGACATGACACTAACCCTACTAATTTATGTGTTGATAAGTCTACTAAAACTACGATGAATTGACGGCGACGGATACGAATGGGAATAAGGTGACGTTTACTGATGCTGGGATTTTTAGCGATAGTGGGAAGGCGATTACTTTTGGGAGGGATGCGGGGGGGAGGATTGTTTCGGTAACTGATTTGTTGGGTAAAGAGGTGAAGTATCAGTATGATGCTAAGGGTGATTTGGTTGGTGTTACTGATAGGGAGAATAATAGTACTAAGTTTGTTTATAATGAACCGCAACGGACTCATTTCTTGACTGAAGTGATTGACCCGTTGGGAAGAAGGGGGGTGAGGAATGAGTATGACGAGAAAGGTCGATTGAAGAAATTGTTTGATGCGGATAATAATGCAGTTGAATTAATTCACGACCCGAATAATTTTGTCGAGACTGTTAAGGATCTTTTTGGTAAGGCGACTGTTTATGAGTATGATGAACGAGGGAATGTCGTTACCGAAATTGACCCGTTAGGGAAAGTGACGAAGCGGACTTATGATGATGATAATAATACGCTGAGTGAGACGGTGATTACTCCCGAAACTGGGGTAGAGGGGTGGAAAACTGAGTTTACTTATGATGGTGTGGGGAATAAGTTAAGTGAAAAAGACCCGTTGGGGAATATTACTCGATATACGTATGGTGCTTATGGTCGATTGTTGACTGAAACTGACTCGTTGGGAAATACTACTACTAATCGTTATTCTAAGAGTGGAAATTTACTATCTTCTGTTGATCCTGCTGGTAACGTAACTGAATACAGTTATGACATCAGGGGTAATCTTCTTTCTTTGACGGATGCTAACAAAAAGGTTACTAAATTTAAGTACGACTCGTCTGGAAATGTAGAAAGTGTTCTGGATGCTTTGAATCACGAAACTATCTATACTTATGATGGTAATGGGAATAAAAAGACTGAAACGAAGAAAGTAACCACACCCTCTGGGATACAATCACTCGTTACTAAATGGGATTACGACAACTCTGGAAAAATTAAGTTTCTCACCGACGCGGAGAATAAAGTTACTGAATATCAATATGATCGGAACGGGAATCAAATTGCTATTATTGATGCGTTGTTACGCAAAACTGAATCTCGTTATGATAATAAGGGTCAATTGATTGAGACTATTTATCCAGATAAGACATCTGACTTGTCAGATAATCCTAAAACGATTAATTTGTACGATAAAGGCGGTCGTAAACGTGGTACTATTGACCTTTCGGGACGGGTAACGCATTATAGGTATGATGATACGGGAAGAGAAATTGAGACGATTTATCCGAAAGTAACAGATACTTTGCCTCAGTTGATTTCGGTAATTTCTCCAACTCAAACACTTGCTACGATAGATTGGACTAATGTTGTCTATCCTGATGAAACTCCTGCTTATTTAGCAACGAATCCTAGAAGTAAGACTGAGTATTATAAGACTGGGGAAGTTAAGGCGCAAGTTGATGAACGAGGGAATCGGACTGAATATCGATATAATGCTAAAGGGGAATTAATAGAAACTATCTATCCCGATAATACGCCTAATACGTTATCGGATAATCCTAGAACTAGCAACGAATATGATAAAGCAGGGCGAAAAATTGCTGAAGTTGACCAACTGGGACGGGTGACTCGTTATGAGTACGATAGTCTAGGCCGATTAATTAAGACAATTTATCCAGACAGCACTCCTAATAACCTTTCTGATAATCCCACAACGCGCACTGAGTATGACAAATTAGGACGCAAAGTTGTTGACATTGACCAGGCAGGACACATCACTCGTTACGAGTATGATGCTAATGGTCAGCTGACTGATGTAGTGCAAACAATCAATCCCTCTGGTACTGCACCCACTGAAGTGAGAACCGAGTATGGGTATGATGAGGCGAATCGCTTAGTTTTGATTGAGGATGCCCTTGACCGTCGGACTGAGTATGAGTATGACAAAAATGGTCGTTGTATTGCTACAGAATTACCGCTAAATCAGCGTTCGTACACGACTTATGACCCGGTAGGAAATGTTTACAGCACCACGGACTTTAACGGCGATTCTATTAGTTATCAATACGACGAACAAAATCGTCTGATTAAGAAAGAGTTTTCCTCTGATAGCGGTCAAGTTCCCGTCACCTTTACTTATACTCCTAGAGGACTTATTGATAAGATTGTTGATGGGAGAGGAACTACTACTTTTAAATACGATGAACGTAACAGGTTGATTTCTCGGACCGATCCGACGAATGGGCCTTATTTAGCAAGTGTTGCGACGATTGAATACGGGTATGATGCGGCGGGTAATCGCACAGAAGTGAGAACTCCCAATGGTACTGTTTCTTATACTTATGATAAGCGGAGTCGTTTGCAGACGGTGACTTTTCCGGGAGAAGGAACAAGGACTTATTTATACGATTCTGCAAACAATCTGAAGCAAAGTAATCTTCCCAATCGTGTTGTCGAAACTCGCGATTATGATGAACTAAATCGATTGAAATTACTGAAATATTCTAAAGATGGAGTAGTAATTTTTAGTTTCGATTATACTCTCGATTTGGTAAGTCATCGGCGGATCGTACAAGAACAAAGTGGAAGGAAGGTTGAGTATGAATATGATGGGTTGTATCGGTTGACAAAGGAAACAATAACTGATGCTGTTGCTGGAAATCGGATTGTTGAGTATAGCTACGATAAGGTGGGTAATCGCATCAGTAAGAATGATTCGGTTGAGGGGATTATTACTTATTCTTATGATGATAATGACCGTTTGTTGAGGGAGGAGTTGAAGAAGAATGGTGTGGTTGTTCAGACGATTGAGTATCGTTATGATGATAATGGGAATTCCAGCTTTAATCGTTGCCGCTCATAGTGGAGCTAAAAACATCGTAGAACTACTAATTGCCAGTGGTGCAAGTGTTCATGTGGTAGACGGCAATGGTCAAACTCCCTTGCATGTGGCAGCTACCCAAGGACATCGGAATATAGTGGAACTCCTTATTGCTAATGGAGCGCAAATCGATGCCAGAACGAGAGATGGCTGCACTCCTTTATACCTAGCAGCTTGTGGTGAGCATAGGGAGGTTGCTCAACTTCTGCTGGACAATGGTGCTGTCATGGAGCCAGACATCTCTGTGATGCTTGGAGATGTTGAATTGGTCAAGTACTATCTTGCACAGGGAATAGATGCCAACTCCAAATTAACAAAAGGAATGTCAAAAGGAGATTCATGGCTGATTACAGCCATTGGGTATAAATATAAAAATATAAATTTGATTGAACTTCTTCTAAATCATGGTGCAAGAGTCAACGAAAAGACATAAATCTTCAAGTTTTCCCCTCTCCATCGGGTTGCAATTGTAGGCTATAAGTCAACTTTTGTAAGTTGTCGAGACATTGGCGAACTTTTGATAGCTCATGGTGCAGATGTCAATGCAGAGGACAAACATGGCAATAGTCCTCTACATTGGGCAGCCCGCCTCGGACATCAAGATATCGTAGAACTTCTCGTGGAATGTAATGCTAATATTAATCATATAAATCAAGCAGGAAGCAGTGCTTTATGTGAAGCAGTACAACGTAATCGCCGACAGATAGTGGAATATCTTTTGTCTCGTGGTGCAGAAGTAAACTTAACAGATAAGTCAGGTTATACCCCACTCTGCCTTGCTTTTCAGAAGTCAGGTGATGACGAGATTATCAGGCTTCTTGTTGCCTATGGTGCTGATGTTAATGCTCAGGATTCTAAGGGGTTTAGTCCACTACATAGATCTGTCATACAAAAGAACAAAAATATGCTTGAGTTCCTGTTAGCTCACGGTGCGCGAGAAGGCTTAGAGTAAGTGTGACACTCTTAATCGCAATTATATCGCTATGTAGGGTATTTTGGCGTACAATACTCCTAATACATTATTAGATAATCCCAGAACTAGGCATCACCGTGCCAAAACGGGAAAATTGTACGCTAAGGCTGAAACAATTATCCAGCAAGCATTTCAGCGATACTTATTTGACTTCACCCGCAAAGGGCGCAACTTGTCAAAACTGGTCGCCTGCTTCAAATTCCAAACATAATCACCAGTCAGATTGATATGCTCCCAAACCAGCGGCGATAAATGTTTCAAATGTTCTTCAGGAATATCCACACCCTGTAGCTTCAAATAATCAACAGCTTTTTATAAGTACACAGTATTCCACAGAACGATAGCAGCAATCACAAAATTCAACCCACACCTGGATTTACTCAGAAACCACCGAAAAAAAGCGAAAAAAAAAGAGGTGGTCAACCAGGGCATGAAGGAAAAAGCCGCAACTTATACCCAGTTGAAAAGTGTACCTCAGTTATAGAGCATCATCCATTAAGATGCTCTAGTTGTGGAGAAAGCTTTCAAGGAGAAGATACAGACCCTTAGCTTCCCTATGGCAACTTGCTCCTGACGGGGCGATCGCTTTGAAATCCCAGGCAGCGAAGGTGTAGGACACCAGAAAACTAATAATTTGGCACACTAAGTATGGAAGAGCCGAAATCGCTTCTAAGATGGGCGTCTCGCCCATCCCACAAGAAGTCGTTAGATATTTTGTTGTTTGGAAGTCCCTATATGCGATCGCATACCGACGCTATTCCAGCATACGTCCTACCTAGTCGGTGGAGTTTGAGGAGAAGGCATTGGGCCTCTATTACCTGGGCGATTCCTCATACCTCTCCGCTGGTTTTGCATACGTTGGGCAAACTGACGACGTTGTTCTGGGGTCAGTACTTCTCGCATAGCAAGCATACTTTCAAATCTTAGCTGTCTAACCTGCCGATCTATTGCTTCAACTTGGCGATGTTTGTCGCGCAATTGATCTTGGGAAGCCGTACCCGCCATCATGGTTTGCAATTCTTGCTGTCCTTGGCGCAGGGATTGTACGCTTTGGGACATCCGGTCTTTGTACTGGTTGTGAATTTGCTGTATACGCTGGATTTGGTCTTGGCTGAGATTTAGTTCCCGAATCCCAGGCGGCATCGGCATTGGTCGATCGGGCCGATTGATAGGATTTACATCTTGGGCAATGCTTTGTTGTGATAGCCAAGGATTGGGATTGATAAAAACAGCAGCGCTTCCAATCGATAGGGTTAAAGCGGCTATAGTAGAAGCGCGGTTCAAAAACATGGGAATTTATCTCCTTGTTGTTTCTCTTAAAGTTGATTTAGTTGAATTTTGCTCGGTTGTATTGGCTAGTTGCATCCAATCGGCTGAAGTATTTTCGAGTTCTTCTTCCGTTTGGCTACTCGCTACAACGCTATTCCAGTTATTCTCTAAAAAGGATTCGATCCTAACGAGTTCGGCGTCGTTTGGCATTGTAGTTGTTGAGGTTCGGCTTACTTGCAAAGGAAGCTGGAAGGGTAATGTATTGACGCCTAACCGCAGCATATTGCTTCCCCAAACCAACATCACACCGGCAGCAATGGCGGGTGGAAACAGCCACAGTCGCTTAGAGAATCGGCGCACATTTAGCGAAGGTTCTGACTTCACAGCTTGGAAAATCCGTGCTTCTAAATCCGGTGCTGGTGAGGGAACATCTGGACGGTTAGCCTTGAGGAATTCCACTAAGCGTTCATCATCATCTGTTGGCAGCTGTTTCATAGGTGAACTCCTTGTTCCTGGAGAAATTGTCGCATAGCCGCACGGGCATGAAAAAGGCGAGATTTGACGGTTCCCACCGGAATACCCAAAATTTCAGCCATTTCTTTTTGAGGGACTTCTTCGAGATCGTGCAGTACTATTACAGCGCGATGGTCTAAACTGAGTTGAGCTAGTCCGCGCTGCACTAGATCTTTATAATGCAGCTGCATAAGATCCGGGGCTGAGGATTGTTCTGAGTTTTCAGTTTTTAGTTTGGTGTCAAAGGTGCGCTGCTGAGCAAATTTCCGCCGTTGGTCGCAGGCTACGTTCCAACTGATACGATAAAGCCAAGTGGAAAATTGCGATGTTTGCCGCAGTTGGGGCAATCCTTTCCATACCCGCATAAAAACTTCTTGCACTAAGTCGTCGAGGGAGGATGGGCCACACAGCTGGTACATGGTTGACCTAACTCGCTGGTGGTAGCGTTGGTAGAGTTGTCGAAAGCGTTCCTGGTTTCCCTGGATACTCTGCTGGGCTAGATAGGAGTCGGACCGATCGCTTTCTGGCACATTAACCCCTGCATCAAGATACACCTCTGGTTTCTCCCTCAACGGCTAGTTTCGCAGGTTTAGACTGGGTAGGTGGGGGAAAGGTTCAAATCGATCGCCAATAGCTTGTCGGTTTGGCTGTTGAGGATAATGATAAGTGCGATCGCTCCCGTAAGATAGGAAACAGCAGTGCAGAATAACACCAGCAAGGCTACAAAACAGAAAGCTTTAAAGGCGATTATCATCGGCGGTGGAATTGGGGGACTAACTTGTGCTAGTGCTTTTCTCGACGCGGGAATGCAGGTAGAACTCTACGAAAAGCGCGACCTTGATTCCATGTTATCTGGGCCTGGGGGCATTTTCATCCAACGGAATGCCATGCGCGTTTATGAATTGCTGTGGGAAGGACGGATACAAGAGCAGTTGTACCAACAAGGAGCTAAGATTCTCAAAGGCGGTTTTTTCAGCAAACAAGCAAAGCCTTTGTATATCAACGCGCCGGAGTTTGTCAAAGCAGAAGATTTGGGTATTTGTATTCTGCGCCCGGAACTGCAAAATATCCTTTACAATGCGCTTCCAGAAGGAACTGTCAGGAATAAGGCAGCTTTTACAGATTTTGTGGAAACAGCAGAGGGGATTCGCGTTTCGTTTGCGGATGGAAGAGAAGCTTGGGGCGATGTTCTCATTGGCGCGGATGGACTTTACTCGAAGGTAAGGGCGCGTTTAAATGGAAAGGAACAAATGGAACCACCGATTTATAGTGGAATGTGTTGTTGGCGGGGACGGTTTTACAAAGAAAATTTACTTCTAGATGAACGTTACAGTTGGGGAGAATTTTGGGGACGCGGTAATCGGTTTGGATATTTTGATGTAGGTGGGGGTCGATTTGGTTTCTATGCTTTTAGTCAGGCGGAAGCTGGTGGGAATGATGAAGCAATGGGTGGTTCTAAAAAAGCATTGCAAGCTCTTTTTTCATCTTATGCTCAGCCAGTTCCAGCTATTATTGAAGCATTGCCGGAAGGAAGTATTTATCGGGATGATATTTTCGATCGCGAACCGCCAGGTATGCAATGGGGTCGCGGTCGAGTCACTTTAATTGGAGATGCTATCCATCCAGTGCAACCAAATCTGGGTCAAGGGGGGTGCATGGCGATCGAAGATGCTTTTGAGTTAGTTAAAATGTTAATAATTGGGGAAGAAAAAGGCGATGATATTCCGGCAGTGTTGCGTCAATTTGAGGCGAGTAGAAGTAAGAGAGTTGAAAAGGTTTTTACTACTGCCAGACAGGTAGGAAATTTAGGACAAACAGATTCAGATTTGGGTTGTTTTTTGCGAGATTTGATATATTGGCTGATGCCGACTTGGTTAGGTGATTTACAGTTTAAATGGCTGTTTGATTATGAGCCGAAAAAGCTCCCAGCCCCCCAACTCTGGGGGGAGTTATGAGCCAAAAAGCCCCCCCAGTCCCCCAAAGAAAGGGGGGAGTTATGAGCCAAAAAGCCCCCCCAGCCCCCCAAATCTAGGGGGAGTTATGAGCCAAAAAGCCCCCCCAGCCCCCCAAATCTAGGGGGAGTTAAATCCTGTTCCTCCCAAGGTTGGGGGGTTAGGGGGGCGCTTGTTGACGAAAGCTGTCACCCCGCCAGCGATTCAAATCGCTGGCTAATAGCGAAAGTCCACTTAAGTGGACTGGTAAAGAAGATTAGTCAGTTGAAACTGAGATCTGGCACCATTCTCAACAAGACCTGAGAAACCGGGTTTTTGAACTAAAAATGTAGGTTATGAGGTTGAGTTGAGGCCAAAAAACCCGGTTTCTGAGACTGGTGCAAGATCTCAGCCTATAGCCCGATTCTTCTTGGCTGAGGCTGTTTTGGGAGGTTTGCAGAGATCGATCGCACTTTGTTTATGTTTATAACCCAAACAGCAGCTACCTCAAAGAAAGTAAAGTTTGGTTTCATTCTCTTGCCTCTCTAAAAAAGAGTGATAAATTAAAAACATGAAGCAAACAAGCTTCCCCGACAGATACCACAGCGAAGTTCACGTTTGTAGCAAAGAGGTAAAAGACGCTGTTAAATCTAGCATCTGTCCCATCCAACAACAACACCCAACCAAAAGTCTGATATTTCCTCATTTATTGCCAAGGGAGATAGGGAACTGGATTTTATATCTCAGTGCAACTCCAGGCTGAAGAAAAATGAGAGGAGATTCCTCAGAGAATATGGCTTGGGTGTTGTTGTTTGAAAGATTTAGAAAAATAAAACAGTAAAGCATTAGCACTGAATTTTTCGACATATACTCAGCACGGTCACAGACAGAGCTTTTTTTATCCCTGTAGGGGCGAAGCATTCCGTCAAATATCTTTGGGTTCAACCAACCAATTATTCACGGAATGCTTCGCCCATTTATGCCCGTGCGAAGTATACACCTTTTATTCGTCTTCGCTAAGTCCGAATTCTTTACGCAATTCCTCTATAGTTCGAGGCTTATTAGTTCGTGCTTTGGCACGTTGTAAAGCATCCAGTAGGCGCATGGCATTTTCATGTGACTGGAACAGATATACTGTTTCCATGATGCTGTTAAGTTCAGCAGTAGGAATGACAGACACGCTTTCAGAACCTTCGCGAGTAATAACTACAGGTTCGCGGGTAGAAATTACCTCATCGTAAATTTTGTCAAAATTATTTTCAGCTGTGGTATAGGTTGTTTGATTGGCGAGCATTACTACCTCCAGTGATGTATTCAATTTACAAGAGGGTAATGTCGAAATTCCCACTCGCTATGAATCCGAATTGGCAGGATTGCAGGCGCGGCAAGACTACCGCGTGATTAATCTTTGGGAAGTCGATTGTGAAATCGCTTTTCAACAACCAGCTTCACCTCTTATCCCATTTGTACCAGTGCTGAAGGGTGGCGCATCAGAATCTACAGTACGGCAAGCATTGCAAGTTCTACGCGCCGATGAGCAATTAAGCCAGTTTGAAACAGTCATGGCCTTTTTTGCTACTTTTGTATTGGAAAGTCGTTTAGTTCAGCAAATCATGAGGTGGGATATGGCAATATTAAGCGAGTCTCCTTGGTATCAAGAAATTTTGCAACAAGGAATACGTCAAGAACGGCTATCATCAATTGAACTGATTTTAGAAATGAAATTCGGCAGCGGGGGAGTACAGTTGATGCCGCAAATATCTCAAATTTTAGATTTGGAGCAATTGAAGGCTATTCAACTGGAACTCAAGAGGGTGAATAGTTTGGAGGAACTGCGACAAATCATCTCAAATATTGATTAGATTGGAAACGGGTTTCTTTGTCAGAAACCCGGTTTCTGGCATATCTATCGCAAAGTAACAAACTCCTCAGCGGTAGAAGGGTGAATCCCCACTGTGGCGTCGAAGTCTTTTTTGGTAGCACCCATTTTGACGGCTATTGCTATGCCTTGAATAATTTCCGCCGCATTTTCGCCTACCATGTGAGCGCCCAATACTCGATCGGTATTACCGTCAACAACTAATTTGACGGTGACTTTTTCATCAGCGCCAGTAAAACTGTGAAACATGGGACGAAAACGAGCGCGATATGTCTTCACGGCGTCGCCCAATTTTTGTCTGGCTTCCGCTTCGCTAATACCCACGCTAGCGGCTTCCGGTTGGGAAAATACCGCAGATGCTACATCTTGGTGACTGAAGATGCGGGAATTATTGCCAAATTCAGTATCGGCAAAAGCGCGACCTTCACCGATAGCAACTGGCGTTAAATTGATGCGGTTGGTGCAATCGCCTACAGCAAAAATATTGGGCTGACTGGTGCGGCTGTATTCATCGACTGTGATGGCACAGTTGACGCTGTAGCCGTGCAACCTGGGCATCTCTTCATCTTCGCAGAAGATAGTTTCAACACCGGCTTTTTCTAAACCGAGTTCGGCTAAATTGGGTGCGCGACCGATCGCAACCAAAACCGCATCCGCCGTTATTGTCGATTCCGTATCTTTGCCTTTTTCAGAAAAGGTAATTTTAATACCTTCTGACACTTTCTCGAATTTCTTTGCTTCGCTATTGCAGATAATGTTGATACCGTGTTGCGTCATGGCATCTTGAATGCCGCTGCGAACATCGTCATCAAAACCTTTTAAAATGCGATCGGTCCGAATCATCAGACTTACTTGAGAACCAAGTCCGTGCATGATACAGGCGAATTCTACGGCAATGTAGCCAGCGCCAATAACTACCAGGTGTTTGGGTTGTTCCTGGAGGTGAAACATTCCGCGAGAAGTGACGGTATATTCCGCACCTGGTACATTCGGCTTGACGGCTTCTCCTCCCACGGCAATCAAAATTTTGTCGGCGGTGATTTTGCGCCCATCTACTTCTACGGTATGAGGATCTAATAAAGTGGCACGACTTTTAATTAATTCGACGCCAGCTTTTTCCAAGAAGTTAATATGCAGCTGATTCAGACGCATCACTTCATTATCGACAGCGGTAACGAGTTTTTGCCAATCAAAGCTGCTTTCGACTTTACTCCAACCGTAGCCAACTGCGTCTTCGTAGAGGTGGGAAAACTTAGAGGCATATACCATTAACTTTTTGGGTACGCAGCCGCGAATTACGCAGGTACCACCGACGAGATCGCCTTCTGCGATCGCTACTTTAGCACCATAGGAAGCCGCCCGTTTGGAAGCCGCCAGCCCCCCGGAACCTGCACCTATCACAAAGAGGTCGTAATCGTATGCCATGAGTTGCTATGCTCCCTTGGTGAACAGTTGTACAATTCTTATCCTAATGAGTTGCTTGAATCCGCTTCGATTCATAAAAACTAAATCTCTTCGGATAGTTGCCCTCAGCTTCATTCTGGGTTACAGCCTCAGCCTGACGCCAGTGTGGGCGCAAGGAAATCCCACTGCGCCGATTACCCTAGATGGACGCCAGTTATTTAAAGTCAGCCAATTGGAGGGATTTGAAGCTCAGCCACGAGCTGATTATGCCAATCAAATCCTGAATCGGGTAGTGCAGTCGGGCGATCCCGTACAGGTGAAGGTGGTGGAGATCAAAGATCTGCCAGTGATCCGGGTGAATGGGCTTAATTTGCTGACTGTGACTGAGAAAGACGCCCCAGAAGGGATGTTGAAGGAAGAACAGGCTGAACTCTGGCGCGATCGCATTGATGTGGCAATTAAGCTAGCACAGGAACAGAGGCGTCCTGGGTATATCCGCCAAGCGCTGTTAATTTCGGTTGGGTGCGTGTTGCTGGCGATCGCCCTTACCTCCGTTTTAGGTTCAATTTGTCATCGTTTGCTACAACGATTGATTCGCCAGCAGGAGACAGTTCCAGAGGCTACAGCGCCAACGCGCAGTCTTGAGTTGTTCCTCAAGTTTACACTTGCCCTCGTGCGTACCGCTTTGTGGTTGGCTGTAGCACTTTACACCAGCAACCAGTTTCCCCAAACGCGGGTATGGAGCCAAAAAATAGCTGACCTTGTTGTTTACAGTCTGGCTTCACCAATCATTCCGCTTGGAGATAAATCTTACTCTGTTATTCAGATAATTATCCTGGTTGGACTGTTTTACGGTCTTTTAATTGTAACCAAAACCGTTAAGAATGTGTTGCGATCGCGTGTGTTAGGTTTGACAGGCATGAATCGAGGCGCTCAAGAAACGATCGCCATCATTGCCAACTACACGCTGATTTTGATCGGTAGCGTAGTGTTGCTACAACTGTGGGGATTAGACCTCAGTTCCATCACCATTTTTGCTGGGGTTTTAGGTGTAGGAATCGGTTTGGGATTGCAGGGAATCGCTAAGGAATTTGTCAGCGGTTTGGTAATTATCTTTGAGCGTCCAATTCAAGTTGGAGACTTTGTAAATGTGGGCGATTTCATGGGAACAGTAGAGCGCATCAGCGTCCGCAGCACCGAAATTCGCACCCTGGATCTGGTTTCAATTATTGTGCCGAATTCCCGCTTTTTAGAAAAAGAGGTTGTGAACTGGAGCCACAGCAGTTTTGTAACCAGGATCAAATTGCCTATAGGTGTAGCCTATGGTTCTGATTTGACTAAAGTGCGGGAACTTCTGATTGATGCCACAAAAGATTATCCAGATGTGGTGTCCGAACCACCTCCTAATGTGATTTTTAGAGGATATGGCGACAATTCTTTGAATTTAGAGTTACTTGTTTGGATTAAAGAACCGCGCAAACAGTTTATAATTAAGAGCGATTTGTATTTTCGGATTGATGCTATTTTGCGCGATCGCAATATCGAAATTCCTTTTCCTCAACGAGATTTGTATGTGCGTTCTGGCAGCTTGCCGATCGAACTCTCGCCACAATTAGAAGCTTCCTTAGAAAACTGGCTAAAAAAGTACGGCAATGGAGCCAATCAAAGGGACTAGAAAAGTCAATCGATGAGAGGATTTTGGATGAAAGGATTTTGGATTGACCCCACGAATGAATCCGGGGGCAACCCAATCAATAATTTATTGGTCAAAAGTCAAAATAAATAGTTCATCAGCAATCAAGATTTATCAACAAGCGTTTCTACAGGGTTAACATTCGCGTGACGGCTTTTAATATTGCGATCGTACCAGTTTATTAATGGGGTGGCACTAATGCCATGCAAAATTACGGAAATGACGATAGTAATGTACGTAATCCAAGCGATTTGTTCACCCAGTTCGTCTTTTAAGCCATTTCCAAAAGCATAGCAGAGATAATAGATGCTCCCCACACCGCGAATGCCAAACCAGCCAAACAGCCAACGGGTTGCCGGGTATAAGCGATCGCCTATTGTGCTAATCCAACTTCCCACAGGTCGAATCACAAAAATTAACAATCCTGCCACCAACAATGCTTCACCAGCATGAGCCTGGATTGCTTCCCATCGCAGAAGCGTACCAAGTAGTAAAATTGTCCCGACTTCCATCAGTTTTTCAATTCGCTCTGTGAATTCTAGCTGAGAATTTCGCTTGTCTGGATCGCGATAACTGCGCTGTGCTACAATTCCGGCTACAAAAACCGCCAAAAATCCATAGCCGTTGACAAATTCTGTTAGGGAATAGGTGAGCAATATGATGCCGAGAGCTACGAAATCCTCCATTAATTCATCGGCTGGGCGGTGATTTTGCAGTCGTTTATCAATCCAGACAATAGCCTTTGCTACCACTATTCCCATGATGATGCCAGCTGCAATAGCCCAAATTAAATCGACGAAAACCCATTGTTTAAACCAGTTTTCCCAGTTATTATCTTTTAACGAGTAAATCCCGAAATAGACAAAGGGAAAAGCCAGGGCATCGTTTAAACCGCCTTCCGAGGTTAACCCAAAGCGCAATTCATCTTTATCTTCGACATCAGATAGCTGTACTTCTGAAGCCAATACTGGATCGGTTGGTGCGAGAATTGCTCCGAGTAAAATTGCTGGCCCCCATTCCATTTTTAATAGCCAATGACCTACGGCGGCGATGGCAAAAATTGAAATCGGCATCAAAAACCCAATTAGCCGCACTGTTGAATGCCAAGACCACAAATTGAGACGGCGATTCATTTTCAGTCCGCAGCTGAATAAGGAGACAATGACAACAAATTCTGTCAGTCGCTCTAGAAACTTGGCATCGGGTCGCAATTGAATTAAATTTACCCCATAGGGGCCAAGGAGGATACCGACGAGCAGGTATATGAGGGCGAAGGAGAGGGGTAATCGGGCAATCCAGCCCGATCCTAATGTAACAATGAGCAGAAGAAAGCCAATAACGAACAGGTCAATTATATAAATATCCATATATAATGGGGATAAAAATTCAAAGTTGTCCTCTGAACTTTACTGAGCTTGCGCTTAGCTCCAAATAACCTTTGGGTAGATTGTTGCATATTTGCTTATCTGTCTGTTGGCTGAGGTTACTGGAGGGGAAAGGGCAAAGGGGGAAGTGGGGAAGTGGGAGAGTGGGGGAGTGGGGGAGTGGGGGAGTGGGGGAGAAGGAACAACATTGAGGCAGAAAAAGGGGGTAGCTAACCCGGATTTGGTCTGACGCACCCTACAACCTGAAAAATACCTCAAAATTAATAACTGGCAACTTGCGTTATACTTCGCACGGGCATAAATGGGCGAAGCATTCCGTGAATAATTTGTTGGTTGAACCGAAAGATCTTTGACGGAATGCGAAAGCCCCTACAGGGATAAAAAAAGCACGGTCACAGACCGTGCTGAGTATATCTATCATTCTTTTTCCCGTCTGCCCCACACCCCCTCTGCGGCTTTATAGATATTCTTTCAGCCAATTACTTTGTGGGATTCCAAACAAACTTCCCGGTTTTGTCGATATAGCCCCATTTGTCGCCAATTTTTACCCCGGCTAGCCCTTCGGAGAAGTTCTCAGTCTCATTAAACTGCGGCGAGATGACTGTTTCCCCTGCCTTGTCGATATAGCCCCACTTGTCGCCAATCATTACCTCTGCTAGTCCTTCGGAGAATTCGTTGGCATCATCAAATTGGGGTGCGATCGCCATTTTTCCGGTTTTGTCGATAAAGCCCAACTTTTTGTCAATCTCTACCGCTGCAAGTCCTTCGGAAAAGTCATCAGCATCATCAAACTGCGGCTCGATCGCGATTTTGCCACTCTGGTCAATATAGCCGTACCGATCGCCAATTTTTACCCGTGCCAGCCCTTCAGAGAAGTCACTAACTTCATCAAATTTTGGCGAGATGACTACTTTTCCCGTCTTGTCGATATAGCCCAGCTTGCCATTCTGTCTAACGGCAAACAGTTGGCTTGAATCTTGCTTTGGCGGCGGTGAGCCAGTTGACGCCTGCGTCTGCTCTACCGGGCGACAGGATACCAAACCTGAAAGGGTAAGGCAGAGAAAAAGAGAAATGGATCTATTGACTTTTAGTTTCATCTGTGATATGTAAGCTAGCTGCCGCAGTTTACCGAATATAATTTAGCCCAGTTTTGAGTTGCGATCGCGATGTCTGTTGCTCAGCAATAGTATCTGGTTTCACAAGATCTAAGCTTTAGCCCGGATCGCCTCGCTGGATTTTGGGCATTTTATGCTAAAAAAGACATGGTTTGGGGTGGAAGAAGTGAGCAGACGGGCACTTTATTACGAAGTTGTCAGGCAATTTGCATTATCTGCTGGGGCGGTTGAATGCCTCTGGAGGACGAGCGATCGGTCTTTTTCCGGGTGCGTTGCGGAAGTTTGGTTTAGCGACTTGAGAACTGCGGGAGAATTTGCGGGGGTGTGTAGCGATCGTATGGGGGTAATTTGCAAGGTTCGGGCTACTTCAGATGGGCCAGCACAGTTTTATGTATCGGTTCCCTGCGTGTGAAGATGCGATCGCTTCACAGCCGCAACCAATCAAACAAATCTCCTACCGTCAACCGTAATTCTGCTAACAAATCTGGCACGGGTAGCACCTCTTCTGCTTTCTCCAAAAATTCCGGTTGTTTTCCTGCTGGATAAGCTAACACCGATTTTTGTTCTGGATCGAGTAACCAGCCTAATTTGCTACCGTATTTGAGGCAGTGCAAAATATTTCCGGTTACTTTAGTTTGGTTTTGGTCAGGAGATAAAATTTCGATCGTCCAATCTGGGTGAGTCGGGAAAATATTGGCAATATCACCATTTTCATCAACAGGTATTCTCTCCCAAGCAAACACCGCCACATCTGGGACGATCGAAAGTCCGCCAAAAGTACAGCGCAATTCTGGAAAAGCCATAGCAATTCGCCGATCCTCCACCACTTCGTTAATAACAGTGACTAGCTTTCCCTGTAATTTACTGTGTTTTCCCTGTGGCATAGGTTTTTGGATTATTTGACCGTTGATGTATTCGCTAGCTGGTTTGGTTTCTGGCAGTTTCAGAAACTCTGCCAAAGTGAGCAATTTTGTCGGTGTTTGTACCATGAGCGATCGCCTCTTGTTTTATAGTAGAGTGCGTTAGTAACTCAAGTTGCTAGTTACTTGCTTTCTGGGTACGTAGTTGCGATGCCGCGCTCTTAAGTAGTAGGACACAATTAATTACACAAACCTCTGGGCTACAAGCCTTGTCTAGTAAAGAATCAGGAAAGAATCAGCGTGTAATTAATTCTGTCCCATTACTTATTACAACTTGGATAAGAGCGCGGCATCGCAACTACGTACCTAATCTCAGCCTCAATTATATAACTAGCAACTTGCGTTAGTAGTTTTATAGTAGGGTGCGTTACACTTAGTTAAGACACCCTAATCATCAAGCTTTACTCCTCGAATCGAATAATCCAACAACTCCATCGGGTGCATAATCGGAACTTCCTTACCTTGCAACTGCAAATGCTTGCTAATTTGCAAAGTACAACCAGGATTGGCAGAAGCAATTAACTCAGCACCTGTATTCAGCAAATTGTCAACCTTTTGCTGACCCAATTCATCAGCAACTTCCGGTTGCAGCATATTGTAAACACCAGCACTACCACAACACAAAGCGGCATCAATTGGTTCTCGCAACTTCACACCCGGAATTTGTCGCAATAGCTGACGCGGTTGCACGCTAATCTTTTGTCCGTGCAACAAATGACAGGCATCTTGATAAACCAAAGTCAGTTCCCCATCAGTCAGCGGTGATAATTTTGTCGTTAATCCAACCAAAGCCAAAAACTCTTGAGCATCTTTTACCTTTCCAGCAAATTCTTTTGCTTTTTCCCGATAAGTAGGGTCATCTTCTAAGATGTGAGCATATTCTTTCAAAGTATGACCGCAACCAGCCGCATTAATAATTACAAAATCCACGCCTGTGCCTTCAAAACTATCAATCATCTGCCTAGCAAGTGCTTGAGCTTGTTCTTTTTGTCCTTGATGTTCTGGCAATGCGGCACAACAACCTTGAGATTTAGGAATCACAACTTCGCAACCATTGGCAGTTAAAACGCGCACCGTTGCATCATTAACTTTGGAGAAAAATAGACGTTGTACGCAACCTAAAATTACGCCAACCCGATAGCGTTTCTTACCTTCAGCCGGAATAACTTCTGGCAGAGTATCTCGAAACGCTTTTAGAGTTACATTTGGCAGAATAGATTCCATTGCCCCCAATCGGGGAGATATCTGTTTGAGTAATCCAGTAGCGCGAAAGAATTTGGGAAATCCCAACTTTTGATATACCAACAAAGGCGCTAGCAAAACCCGCAACCGATTGGGATAGGGAAATAAGTTAAAGATGAGTTGCCTAACCAGTTTATCTGGCAAACTGCGGGAATAATTTCTCTCTATTTGTGGACGAGTGGCTGCAATTAACTTGTCATATTGTACACCCGACGGACAGGTAGTTACACAAGCGAGACATCCCAAACAACTATCAAAATGCTGCACCGTTCCCTCACCAAGAGGTGCTTCACCTTCATTGATAGCATCCATCATATAAATCCGCCCTCTTGGCGAATCCATTTCTTTACCAAGTATGCGATAGCTGGGACAAGTGGAAAGACAAAATCCGCAGTGAACGCAAGTATCAATGAGTTTCGGATCTGGTGGATGATTAGCATCAAAACCACCTAAATTAGCTGAATTTATGCCCGGTTTTTCGGAAATTTGCATCTTCTCTCTTTGTTCCTTTGCGCCCTTCGCGTTTTCGTGTTTCGTTTAAACTAAATTCCAGCCACAAAACGATGTGGGCTTAAAATATTTTCTGGGTCAAATTGCTGTTTGATTTGCCGCATTAAATCGAGGGCGTTGCCGGAATAACCCCAGACATCCAGCTGTTGTTTGAAGGAAATTGGTGCTTCAAGAACAGTGAGAAAACCGCTGTGAGATTGACAGTGCGATCGCATTTTTGTAACGCAATCAAGCGCATTTTCTGGATTAAACCGCAATAACCCTAATCCGCTACCGGCGTGAATCAATCCAATTCCCTGCTGTTGGGAAATGTTATCCAACAGAGTGAGAGTGGCGACGGCAGCAGTGGGTAGCATTCCTATTTTGCAAATAATTTCGGGCTCTTGACCAGATGCCCACATTTGTTCTGCTAACTTCTGCCATAATTCAGCCTCATCATTTCCGGTATAGCTGCTGCATTGCAAACCCAGTGTTTGCCCCACTTCTAGAAGTCTAGTTGATTGTTGTTTGACACTTTCTGTCATGCTTTGGAAGCGAGTAATTAATCCCATGCCTTTACCAAGTCCCAGGTTAGTTACCACCTGAGTCGATCGCAAATCGACTGCGGTGGGGGTTAAGGCGGAGGCTAGCAGGGTTTTGGTGGCTTGTGCGATCGCATCCCCCGTACCGATCAGCACCACTGTCTGTGACGCTTCTGGCAGGGGATAAACGCGAAACGTGGCTTGCGAGATAATGCCCAGCGTGCCAAACGAACCTGCAAACAGTTTCATCAAGTCGTATCCGGCAACATTTTTTACCACGCGCCCACCGGCTTTGGCGATTTGTCCATCGGCACGGACAAAGGAAATTCCCAGCAACATATCCCGCACGCCGCCATATCTTTGCCGTAGAGAACCGGCGTCAGCAGTAGCTACGATGCCGCCGATGGTAGCTGTTTCGGGATAACTTGGATCTAGTGCGATAAATTGTCCTGCTTTTGCCAAAATTGCCTGTATATCGGATAATTTCGCGCCTGCTTCGACGGTGATGGTTAAATCGCCTACTGCGTGTTCGATGACGCGATTGAGGCGTGAGGTGCTAATTACTACATCGACTCCTTTAGCTACACCACCCCAACTCAGTTTGCTGCCGCTGCCGCAAGGTAAGACGCGCCAACGCTGCTGGTAGGCGCAGGCGATGACTTGGGCGAGTTCTTCCTGGGTGTTGGGATAGACGATGCAGGTAGAAGTAGTGCCGGATGATACTGTCTCAGATATGTGTTTTTGCTGAGAAACTTCGATGTTTTCCCAGTCGCGGACTGCTGCTGGGCCAAGGATGTCGGTGAGAGTTTGTGCGATCGCTTTCGTTTTTTGAATCACTATTATATTTTATTACTGTTTCCTGACGATAAATATTTTATTTCTTCTTGAATATTCTGTCTAGCCTTATCTTCTAGTGTGGTAAAGATTTGCTCTGTGAAATATATTCTTTCTCGTTTCAAAAAATTCTGCAAGACTTGTTTACGGCCCGATCGATATTCTCCCTCTGAAAGCCAGGAATATTCTTGTGCGATCGCTTGGGCGTATTCTCGATATTTGGCTTCTGAGGAACCTAGTATAGATAGATCTGCATCTAAGAATATTTGGCAGTCAAAATCGTTTTCTCTGGCTTGATGTTTTTGGGTTGCTAATATAATATTAACAGATCTATCTATGGTTTCTGCTGGAATTGCTAAATTTGTCAAAACATTTGCTGCATATGCGGCACTTTTTTCTTCATTATCTTTAGCTTTGGGGTCATAAATGACATCGTGAAACCAAGCCGCAAATTCAAGTGCGGCTAAATTTGGGGCTTGCAAATTCATCATGTAGATTGTCTCTAAAATTTGCTGAATATGCGCCAGGGTATGATAGAATCTAGCGGAATTGGAATAGGCTGCTGTCAAGTCAGAAAATACTAGTTGAGCAAATGATTGCTCAACTCGAAACGGTTGCAGTAAAGACTGCCATCTTGAGAATGCGATCGCCGACTGCTTTACCAATTTTATATCACCTTGCTCAGAATAGCTGAAAATCTTCTCAATCTACTAATTCACGTTCGCCATTAAATTTTAAAGGCATTAACTTAGCGGTTTTTAAATGTTGCACATAATTCCGCATCAAGAAATTCGGGCGGCAAGTCTTGGGACTGATTTTTTACGTTTATATGTTTAATTTTAAATGGTTGTAAGCTTTCCGATTCCATTATAACCCATAGCGGGTACTCCAGACCATCTTTTCCCAAAGATAGACCAACCGAGCTACACTTATTTTGATTCGCCTGTCTAGCAAATTTCGTATACTCCTCCATCTGTTTAACGTTACCTCTAAAATAAAGATTTTTCCGCTCTGATACAAGTATAGATTCAGACTGGTTAACGTTAGTCCAACTCGTTGGAAGTGGAATTAAGGGATGATATACCGAGGTGAGGCTGTAGAAAATAGCCATAACTGCTAGCAGACATACTAATGTCCGTTGCATTGCTTTAGATAGATAACTACTCATAAAATAACCCGTAACAGGAGCCCCTAAAATAAAAACAGGTAGCAATAAACGATTTGCCCATATTTGCCATTTTAGA
This sequence comes from Argonema galeatum A003/A1, assembly GCF_023333595.1. Classification (GTDB taxonomy): domain Bacteria; phylum Cyanobacteriota; class Cyanobacteriia; order Cyanobacteriales; family Aerosakkonemataceae; genus Argonema; species Argonema galeatum. The sequence goes on along the minus strand of NZ_JAIQZM010000036.1, from coordinate 21,880 downwards.
AGTAAACAAAATAGCAAAAATCCAACGATAATTGCACTAGCCAAACTCAAAACTTTAGCCAAATCGCGCTCTTTTCTTGAAATTGTATAAATTGCTAAAACTCCTGTGGCTATTAATCCTAATATCAAATGTACTGGATTTCCCACAAAGTCTTCATTTGGTGTTAACATTAGCCAAGTATAAATAGGCGCAAATATTAGGCCATTAAAAGTAATTGCCGGTTCATTAACATCTATTTTAAGAAAATTTTCATGAATTATTTCTACAAATTCCCAAAACCCTGCTATTGGTAGGTTCATTGCCAAATTTCTCAAAATGTTAGATATTAGCTGAACCATCCCATGAGTTTCATTTCTTGTACCAAAATCGTCACCTAAAAAATCATTAAATGTTTGATAGTTACGCCAATAACTTGGTATAGACAAAGTTATGCTCATCACTGTTATAGTAGCTGTGACAATAAAAGTTTTTAGATAATGGCGAAATCCCGAAAATCTACCAAGAAGGCGAAAGCCAAGAATCATGAGTAAAGATGCCCCAAAAATGATCGCTGTCGGCTTAGTTAGGATAGCCAAACCTAAAGAAGCTGACAACCAAAAGAAGTCGAATTTTGAGTAGTTAGCAGTTCTGAATATAAAGTATACGAAGCAAACTAACCAGAAAGAAACGGCTAAATCTGTTTGTGGAGTAGTAGACTGCATAATTGCCATTGGAATACTGGCACATACCAGCGCAGTCATAGTTTGGCTTTGACTACCTCCAAAAGTTTTGGCAATCAGGGAAGTTCCCAGCACACTGCCTAAAAAAGCGAACCATTGGACAAGATTTGCAAAGCGATCGCCACCCGAAAGAATTTGCAAATGTGTAACAATGTAAGCAGCACCTGGTGGAAAAGCTATCTGACGCAAATTGTTAGTTGGATAATGCGCCACACTGCGGTTTTGAATCCAGTGCATGACTCTAGGCATATGATATGTCATCGAGTCATAATTATTAGGCGCTGCAATTAAAGCAGTTATTAAACAGATGCTCAAAACCAAGATGACTGCCGTTATAGCCATTTTGCTAGAAACATCTTGCCTGGAAAAATTGCTCCAAATTTCTTGGGTAATTTGATCGCTCCTTATTCGCCTTTGCTTTTGATATACCCAAATCAGCAAAATTCCGCAATTTAATAAGGCGAATAAGCTCCACCCCAAGATAATAAACTCAAATGTAAGTGATTTACTTAAGCTTAATTCTTCGGTTAAAACAGCAATAATAATCCCATGCAGAATCGATGCCTTTAGGAAAGCGCTTCTGAAGCAATCATTTGTGGTTCTCCCCATCTGCCAAAAAGCAGCGACTGTCGCCACAAATGAGACGGTTATCAGTAAAATTGGCATAATCCGGGCAAATATTACAATATTACTCGTTTTGCTCGTGACCAGGCTCAGCCTGGTCACGCCATTCTAGAGGCTCAGCCTCGCTATTTTTGGAAGGCTCAGCCTCCCTCTAAATTAAAAACGTTCCACCGACTCAAACTGCTTTGCACTTTGAGCATTAGCAGCTTCCCCACAAGTGCGAGGCGTGGGGAAAATTTTCCCAGGATTAGCCAAACCTTTGGGATTAAAAACTTGACGCACCCATTGCATTGTTTCTAAATCCGTTTCGGTAAACATTTCTGGCATATAGCACTTTTTATCTGCACCAATACCGTGTTCTCCCGAAAGACTGCCGCCGACTTTTACGCAGAGTTTGAGAATGTCTCCTCCCAATTCTTCCACTTTCTCCAGCGCCCCAGGCACAGAATTATCGTAAAGAATTAGGGGGTGCAAATTGCCATCGCCAGCGTGAAATACATTGGCAATGAGATAGCCATATTTCTTACTGAGTGCCTCAATTTCTTGCAGGACAAAAGACAACTGCGTGCGCGGAATTACGCCATCTTGTACGTAATAGTCGGGGCTCATGTGACCAGCGGCTGCGAATGCTGCTTTACGTCCTTTCCATAATTTTAAGCGCGTTTCTAGATCGTTAGCTGTTGTGATACTGCGTGCGCCGTTTTTGGTGCAAATTTCCGCAATACGTTTTTTATTCGCGGCGACTTCTACTTCTAAACCGTCTACTTCTACTAGCAAGATAGCAGCAGCATCGCGGGGGTAACAACCTGTTGCCACGACATCTTCCACAGCGTTAATGCTGAGGTTATCCATTATTTCCATGCCTGCTGGAATAATGCCGGAACCGATAATATCTGAGACGGATGCACCAGCAGCTTCTATGTTGGTAAAGTCTGCCAAAAGAACGCAAATTGATTCTGCGGTTTTGAGAATTCTGAGGGTGATTTCTGTGGCGATACCAAGGGTTCCTTCGGAACCGACAAATAAACCTGTGAGGTCATAACCTGGCATTTCTGGAACTGAGCTACCGACATCAACAATTGAGCCGTCGGGAAGGACGAGTTTTAATCCTAGTACGTGGTTTGTGGTGACTCCATATTTGAGGCAATGGACGCCGCCGGAATTTTCGGCAACGTTACCGCCAATTGAGCAAACAATTTGGCTGGAGGGGTCGGGTGCGTAATAAAAACCAGCGCCGCTGACGGCTTGAGTTACCCAGTTATTAATTACCCCTGGTTGCACTACGACTCGCTGATTTTCTAAGTCTATTTCCAGTATTTTTTTCATTAATGCGGTGACGATGAGGACGCAATTTTCTACTGGTAATGCGCCACCGGAAAGTCCTGTTCCGGCACCGCGTGCGACCCAGGGGATTTGATTGCGATCGCATATTTTGACCGCTTCTGCCACTTGTTCCGTCGTTCGCGGCAGCACTACCAGCGCCGGTCGCTGTCGGTAGCTGGTCAGTCCATCACATTCATAGGTCAGCAATTCTTCGCGGCGCTGAACTACTCCGTTTTTACCAACGACATCTTCAAATTGTTTGATGATTGGTTGCCAATTTATTTGTTGTTTTTCTTGGGTAATCATGGGTGGTTTACTGAAGTAGTGGTGGATATTTAAGCTTTGATGAAATGGTGAATTTACAAGCTGCGTAACTCTGATATTATTTCCTCCTACGATCGCTCTAAAGGATATTGTTGCAAACATTACGTCAAAATGGGAGCTAGTAGCACTTCAGCTTAGCGTCCCAATTTAGTAAGCAGCCGCTTTCTATTTTCTATGGCTTCTTGATTTGCTGGCCAGATTTCAATAGCTTTGTTGTAAGCTGCGATCGCATCGTCGTTCTTTTGCATTTTCTCTAAAATTATACCTCGCTGATACCAAGCTTCGGAGTAATCTGGCTTAATTTGAGCGGCTTTATCGTAGGAAGCGATCGCCAAATCGTACTTTTTCAATTTATCTAAAACTATACCTCGCTGATACCAAGCTTCTGGGTAATCTGGCTTTATTTGAACGGCTTTTTCCAAACAGGCGATCGCTTCTTCGTACCGTCTTAATTTTCCCAGTACGTAACCTCTACTGGCCCAAGCTGACGCAGAATTAGGCTCGATCGCCAAAGCTTTGTCAAAAGATGCGATCGCATCTTTATATTTTTGCAATTCCCCCAACGTCGAGCCGCGTTCTACCCAAGCTTCCGCATAAGCTGGCTGAAGTTCTACAGCTTTTTCCAAAGATGAAAGTGCCTCTTTGTAGCTTTGCAATTTATTTAGTGCAATTCCTTTATTATACCACGCTTCCGAATAATCAGGCTTAATTTCGACAGCTTTATCTAGGGAATTTAAAGCTTCTTGGTAGCGTTGCAATTTATCTAACACTACCCCCCGATCGTGCCAAGCTTCTGGATAGTTTGGCTGAATTTCCACAGCTTTATCCAGGGATATCAGCGCTTCTTCGTAGCGTTTCAATTTTTCTAGAACGACGCCCCGACAATACCAAGCTTGCGAATAATCTGACTTAATTTTGAGCGCTTCATCATAGGCTCGCAGTGCTTCTTCATACTTCTGTAATTTTGACAACGCTTTGCCGCGTTCCACCCAGGCTTCTGAGTAGTTTTGGTCGATTTGAATGGCTTTTTCCAAAATACCCAGTGCTTCTTCGTAGCGGTGCAATTCTATCAAAGTTTTGCCTTGATTTAGCAATTCAACGGCTTCAGGTATTTGGGGTGAAGGCGTCGGGGTAACTGATGCTATAGAGGTTTGACTATCCGTTGGTGTAGATTGAAATAACTTTGAGATACCGAAAGTAACGACGGCTGTTACCAGTACCAGCAAAAGTTGGGCATACTTTACAAGCGATCGCTCATGCGATCCTGGAAGTAAAAAGCGTTGAGTATAACCAGCAATAGTAATTTGGAATTTTCGCAGATCGTTGAGTACTTCTGTTGCTGATTGGTAGCGCTCTCTGAAGTGCGATCGCACCATTTTGTCTAAAATTGCAGCCAACTGCTTGCTAACCTGTCCGTATTCGCGCCACCTGATTTCCCCTGTTTCTGGATCTTCCTTCAATTCGTCTGGAGATACACCAGTTAATGCTTGAATTGCTGTCATACCCAAAGCATAAATATCGCTGTTAAAACGCGGCTTTCCTCCCAGTTGTTCGTTTGGCATATAGCCGCTCGAACCAATGAGAATAGTGCCAGTCGTTTCTCCCTGTGCGTTAGTTATTAAAGTACTGATTTCTTTGACTGCTCCAAAGTCAATTAAAACGAATTGGCCATCCGATCGCCGTCTGATTAAATTTGAGGGTTTAATATCGCGGTGGATAACATTTTGCTGGTGGACAAACGCCAATATTTCCAAAATGTCTTGTAAAAAAACAATAATCTCAGCTTCGCTCAGTTGTTTGCCTGGGGTGAGTTCTTGGCTGAGATCTTCTCCATCAATAAATTCCTGAACCAAATAGAATTCTTGGTTTTGCTCAAAGTGTGCCAGCAGCTGGGGGATGCGATCGTGCTTCCCCAAGCGATACAGAACTTGTGCTTCTGTGTCGAACAACCGTCTCGCCGTCTGCAAAAGCGGAGGGTCTATATCTTTCGACTTAAGTTGTTTAACGACGCACTGGGGTTTACCAGGGAGGTCTCGATCTTCAGCCACGAAGGTAGCACCGAAACCCCCGCTTCCCAGCAGACGAATGATTTGGTAGCGCTCACGCAGTGTTTGTCCAAGCATCAGGTTCGTGCCGTGTAGCAGTGCTGGTACAGATTGTTACATGGATTTTGACACATAACTACACATTTGTAAAAAACAACTCTCTATTAGGCGATTTTTCTGCTTCCAGTAAAATCGAAATCCTTCCTTGAAACACGCCTAGAGGAAGACGCTAGCTGAATTGGTCATTTCCTAACATTCAGAGTGTTACTAACAGAGAAGGAAATTTTCTCATGGGTGAAATCAATAAAGTCTTTAAGCTAGTGGGTCGGACACTTTTTACGGTACTACTGGCTGGTCTAATCTCGCTGCTCAGCTTGCCTACTATGTCGGCTCAAGCTTTTCCCTTCATCGGCAATTCGGATAATGCACAAGAATTGCAAAACAGGATATATGCTAAAACGTTCAACTTTGTAATGAAGCTGTTCCCTTGCCGTTCAGATCGGGCGATGGTTCAGCTTTCTGTTTCGGCATTTCGTAAATTTGACTAGCCTCATGTTCCGCTTGGATACTGCATCGCTCCTGGCTGTAAACAAAAACTTCTCCTGTCTGAATTATATAAACCCAGGCGTGGATATTGATCTGGCCTTTGTGGAGTTTGGATACTAGCATCGATAAAGCGCTATATACACATCAACTAAATTAAGCAGCAACTCGATCGACTTGTTCCAGAAAGTCCTGATTAGGTTGGCATTCCCGACTCTACCCCCGAACCACCTGTTGATAAAAATATTCAAGTGCTTTCACACAAACTTTGTCATTATAAAGATGGTCGTGACGCGCTTTGATTCGTTCGGAAATATCGCGTCGCCAGACCGGATCTAAACCCAGGTTAACAGCAATATCAATATATTCGGCTTCGTTGTCAGCGATTGTGTCAGAGACTCCTAACATTTTTAAGAAGCTATCAGCGTGACGACCTCGCATAAAGAAGCCCGGACAGGTAACAATGGGTAAATTGCAAGCGATCGCCTCTAGGGCCGTATTCCCACCCGACCAACTTAAAGTATCCAGAAATACATTTGAAAGTAAATTAATCATCAAATAATCCGGTCGAGTCGGAATGCTGAGAAACACACAGTAATCTTCGCTATTCAAACCAACTGCCCCAAAAGCACGCTCTAGCCGTTTTTTCAATAACTCACCACGCAGAAAAATAAACTGAGCTTGAGATACGCGCCTTGCAATCTCAGCAAAAATATAATCATGTTGTGGCAAATATTTGAAAGGAGCTTGACAACATAAATATAGAACGGCATCATCCGGCAATCCAAAATCTGCGCGATTCTTTGTCAACACCGGAATATCTTCTGGTTTCGGGTAAGCAACGCCAATATTAGGTAAACGAATCAGCTTTTCAGAGTAATATTCTTCTGCATTCTCTGGTTCCATTAACTCGCTGGATAAAAAGTAGTCGATCGTTGGTATACCAGAGGTGACAGGATGTCCCCAGGCAGTGCATTGAACTGGCGCAAGACGCAATCCAGCCATTTTAACTGTTTGAGAATCCATCCCAATTTCTGGAAATACGAGAATGTGCAGTCGATCGGCTAGTATCTGCTGGCAAACTGCGTCTAGATCCCCCGGAATATGATGAAAAACATCGCTGTAATTCTGGAACTGTTTTGTCATATAATCTGGGTCGTTACCTGTGTAGTAACAGTAAACCTCAAAATTTTGCTTATCGCAGTTACGCAACCACCCAATTAGCCATAAAGTGCCGCTATAAGAGTGTAAATAATTTGAGACATACCCAATGCGAATCTTATTATTTAGCTTCAACGGGGGCATTGATAACGGCTGAACCCAATTCGGGTAGTTAGCCGCCATAATTTGATGTATTAAATTACCCCACTGATGCTGCAAATCCAAAACGTTCAGTCCTTGATGTCCTAAATAAAAAGTTGTGACGCAAACTAAACCAGCCAGAGCATTTTTTTTATCTTCAAACGTTGCCAGAGATGTCCGCTCAATTAAATCTTGCAGTCCTTTAGCAAATCGCTGACGATAAAACCCGATCTCATCTTCAGTATCGTAGACAAGAGGCAGCATTAATTTATCGAGAATTTGTAAAGTATAATCGTTAGGCAATAAGCCCGATGCAGACTCAGCGCTTGTAATTGCTTCTTCTTTCCTTCCCCTTGTTTGAAATAAGGTGATCAGCGCAAAATGCAGTTGACCTGCTGTAGGATAAACGCGGATACCTTCTTGCAGCGTGCGGATAGCTTCTTCTTCTCGATTGAGATTTCTAAAACATTCACTGAGGTAAAAATAAGCTTGTGGGTCTCTAGTGCGAGTTTCTAGAAACTGCTGATATTTGTCTATGGCAATTTCATATCTTCCTTGTAGATATAATTTATTAGCTGACTCCAGGATATAAGCCGAACTTTTTTGCATATTTAAGGCAACTTCCAGGTTATTCAATATATCTGCATTGCCAGGATTGAAAGTTAGGGCTGTCTGATATACTTCGATCGCCCGATCGATCTGGTTCTGTCCCATTAAGAGATTACCCAAATTGATATAACTACCGAAGTGTTGGGTATTGGCAGAAATTGCCTGACGGTAAACTGTTTTGGCTTGGGTAATTTCGCCTATTTGTGCTAGTAGATTGCCTAAATTATTGTAAGCATCCAATAAGGTGGAGTCGAGGGCGATCGCATCTTGGTAAGCTGATATTGCCTCATTAATATTATCCGTTCTTTCCAAACAACAACCCATCACATAACACCCCATTGCATTTACTGCATCAATCTCCAGACATTTAGCAATAGCTGCTTGTGCGGCTGGATAATTTTCGGTTTGATAATAAAGTATGCCTAAGTTTAACCAAGCTTCCGCATTATCGCTTTTGGCTGTTAAATATTCTCTGTATTTTGATTCGGCGTCAGCGAATTGCTGTTGGTGGTGTAAGTTTAAGGCTTGTTGATATAGGGTATTCACGGTATTCTCTCTTGGCGGAATTTACTTAAATTAAATTCTGATAGAATTTGAGGAATTAAAATGCTGGCCAAGGGCGATCGCAACTAAACTACCCCTACAAACTCTCCAATATATAGATTATCTCCAGTAAAGCCAATCTTGACAACTACTAATCATTCGCTGAAGAAGCCAACAGGGCGGAGTAGGAGGGGTATGACCAATTGACCTGTCCAGAAATTAAAGGTGCGTTACCTAGAACCCTTGTAGAGACGTTGCATGCAACGTCTCTACATTCTTTGAAAGGAGAGGTCTAATTGACCTGTCTTGTCAATCTAGCCCATTTTTAGAGATAGAGACCAACAAATGCCTATGTAGTTTTCACTCAGGACTGATTTTAGCGCGATCGCATCTGTCAGAGCAGGTGGCGGGGGGATCGCGCCTTAAACCATCGCTTTGCCAACACGGTCACATTAAAAATTACAAAATATTGATACGGCTTGTCAAGTAAAATCGACGTTTAACCTTTCAGAGAATAGATTAGAAGATAGAAAACTTATTCCTCAAAGTGAGGAAAATTTTGATGAACGTAAATAATTTTCAGTTTCCCCCTAAAGCCAGTTTCAAGTTAAAATATTTGTGGCTTTCTGCAAGTGCCCTCTGCCTAGTAGCGGTAGCAGCAAAAGCGCAAGAAATCCCATTGCCAAGGCCCGATCGCAACGGGAATTACCCCCTAGTGATGACCAAAGAGTGGGTAGTAGTAGACCCAGATCCTAACGGGCTCAACTGCCGTTGGTCTTCCCAAATGCCGAGAGAATGGATGGATCCCGGTGCTACTTTCCCCACAATGAATGTAAGTCAGTGGCCTGTAGTGCGTCGTTTTCGCAAAAACACCAGAATCAGCGCTAACCTCGGCCCAGCCGGATCGGGAACCTTTGAGGATGAAAATGGCTCACCTTGGCTGAAAGTCAGCATTGGCGATGACGATCGCATCTGTTTAGTGCGAGCTAACGCTAGATTTGTACGACCTGTTAGATCCTAGTTGCTCTCCCTAAATCGGCATGATTGAAAATATATTTTAGTCGCTTTTTTGCTGACATTCGGCGATAAATGCCTGCACTCTTCGCCAGACTTTTTCTAACAGATCGGGGTGTTCTACATCAAACCATTCAATCTCCGAATATTTCCTAAACCAAGTGCGTTGTCGCTTGGCAAATTGCCGCGTATGCAAAACAGTTAAATCTTTGGCTTCGGCAAGGGAAATTTCCCCAGCCAAATATTGTTTCATTTCTGCATATCCTAGCGTATCTAATAAAGGTAAATCAGAACCATATTTCTGGCAAAGAATTTCTACCTCAGTTACCAAACCATCTGCTATCATCATTTCGGTGCGCTGTTCTATGCGACGCTTTAGGTGAGAGGAATCACAATCTAAGCCAATCTGCAAAATCGGATAATCGGGTGGATTTTCTCCCTGTTGCTCGGAGATCGGTTTGCCAGTGACGTAAAATACTTCTAAGGCACGTAAAGTCCTCACTGGGTCGTTGGGGTGAATCTTTTGGGCAGCAGCTGGATCGACTTGTTGCAGGAAGGCGTAAAGTTGAGTTTGTCCGTAAGTTTGACCGAGGGATTCGAGTTGCGATCGCAATTCCTGCTGCGGTGCCACCCTGGGAATTTTCATACCCCGCACGATCGATCGAACGTATAAACCCGTACCACCTACCAGTAAGAGCGGGGAAGCGAGAGATTGGGGGAGCGGAGGAGAAGCGATCGATGTTTGAGCCTGCTGCTGGTAGTCGGCAACAGTCAAAGTCTCCGTAGGATCGCAGATATCAATCAAATAGTGCGGCACTAACTGTTGCTCGGCAGCACAAGGCTTAGCAGTGCCAATATCAAACTGGCGGTACACCTGACGGGAATCAGCACTGAGAATTACAGAACCCAGGCGTTGCGCCAATTCCAAAGCCAGCCCCGACTTACCTGTCGCCGTAGCTCCACAAATCGCAATCAGTTTTGTAGTATTCAATCTAAAATCCAAAATATAAAATCCAAAATCTGTAATGGGTTAATCAACCCGATAAACTTCCCTTAAAATTGCCCTACAGTCGCCTCCAACCCTTTTGTGTTATAATTTTGGAGTGTTTTTTCCTTTTCGGGCCATTTCACGGCTCAAAGCCTTTATCGGAGAACTCCTTTTATGACGAGCAGTTACAGCGCCGATCAGATTCAAGTTCTGGAAGGTCTGGAGCCGGTACGCAAACGACCGGGTATGTACATCGGTTCAACGGGTCCGAAAGGACTCCATCATTTAGTTTACGAGGTGGTGGACAATTCCATCGATGAGGCGCTGGCTGGCTATTGCACCCACATCGAAGTTGACCTCAACGCCGATGCGTCCGTCACCGTGACGGACGACGGGCGGGGCATCCCCACAGATATCCATCCTCGCACCGGCAAATCCGCATTAGAAACGGTGATGACGGTTCTCCACGCCGGAGGTAAGTTTGGCGGCGGCGGCTACAAGGTTTCTGGTGGATTGCACGGCGTCGGTATCTCAGTAGTTAACGCCTTGTCCGAGTGGGTAGAAGTGACGGTATGGCGGGACAAGCGGGTTCACAAGCAGCGCTTTGAACGCGGTATCCCCGTCACCGAACTGGAGGCCCAACCCAACAAAGAATCTCTCACTGGCACTTCAGTTACTTTTATCCCTGATACGCAAATCTTCACCAGTGGCGTCGAGTTTGATTACACGACTCTGGCGGCACGCCTGCGGGAATTGGCTTATCTGAATGCTGGGGTAAGAATTACCTTTACCGATCGCCGTCTGGAATATCTTAAAGACAGTACCCCCAGGATAGAAACCTACGAGTACAAAGGTGGCATTCGCGAATATATCGCTTATATGAACCGCGATAAACAACCTCTGCATGAGGAAATTATCTATGTGCAGGGGGAGCGTAACAACGTTCAGATAGAAGTAGCGTTGCAGTGGTGTATTGACGCTTACACAGATAATCTGTTGGGCTTTGCGAATAACATCCGCACGGTTGATGGCGGTACTCACCTGGAGGGGCTGAAGGCGGTGCTGACGCGGACGATGAATGCGATCGCCCGCAAGCGCAATAAACTCAAAGAAGCCGATGCCAACCTAGCAGGCGAAAACATCCGCGAAGGATTGACCGCTGTGATTTCGGTCAAAGTACCAGATCCAGAATTTGAAGGTCAAACTAAAACAAAATTGGGTAACCCGGAAGTGCGGGGAATAGTTGATTCCTTGGTAGGGGAAACATTGACGGAGTATCTGGATTTTCGCCTCGCTATTGCCGATGCCATTTTAGAAAAAGCAATTCAGGCATTTAAAGCCGCAGAAGCTGCTCGTCGCGCCCGCGATTTAGTGCGACGAAAATCGGTTTTGGAATCTTCACCTTTACCAGGAAAATTAGCAGATTGTAGCTCTAGAGATCCCTCAGAATCAGAGATTTACATCGTGGAAGGCGATTCGGCAGGCGGAAGCGCCAAACAAGGACGAGACAGGCGCTTTCAAGCCATCCTGCCTCTACGCGGGAAAATCCTCAACATCGAGAAAACCGACGACGCCAAAATCTACAAAAATACTGAAATTCAAGCTTTGATTACAGCTTTGGGTTTAGGCGTCAAAGGCGAGGAATTCGACGTTTCTCAACTCCGCTACCACCGCATCTGTTTAATGACTGATGCTGATGTAGATGGGGCGCACATCCGCACGCTGTTACTAACCTTTTTCTATCGCTATCAACGGGCGCTAATCGAGCAAGGTCACATCTACATTGCTTGTCCGCCACTTTATAAAGTAGAGCGAGGAAAAAATCACGATTATTGCTACAGCGATCGCGAATTGCAAGAGTTAATCCGCCAGTTCCCCGCCAACGCAAAATACACCATCCAGCGCTTCAAAGGTTTGGGTGAAATGATGCCAACACAACTCTGGAATACGACGATGAACCCAGAAACCCGCACCCTCAAACAAGTGGACATTGAAGACACCGCTGAAGCCGATCGCATATTTACCATTCTAATGGGCGATCGCGTTGCACCCCGCCGCGAATTCATCGAAACTTATGGCCCCAAACTCAATCTCACCGATCTGGATATCTAAAATGTAGCTTTGGCCAATAGTGGCAAATTTCAGAAAATGTGACTAAGTTTAGTAAACTTAGTCGCATTTATTTTTTTTTACGCTATGTTACTCGATCTCAAAGTGCTGAGCTTTGGGAGTTTTGTAAAAAATCTTAATAAAAATTCTCATCAAATCAGTCTACTGTTACATTTTAGGCGGGTTTTAACCGTTGGCAAACTTAACGCGCTCCTCAGTAGATTTAAGGGACAGAAATTTAGCATGAGTACTAATTTAGCGACCAAATTGCGTGAAGGCACCAAAAAAGCTCACTCAATGGCAGAAAACGTCGGTTTTGTCAAGTGCTTTTTAAAAGGCGTGGTGGAAAAGACCTCCTACCGGAAGCTAGTAACCAACCTCTACTTCGTCTACACAGCCATAGAAGAAGAGATGGAAAACCACCGCGAACACCCCATCCTCTCCAAAATTTATTTCAAAGAACTGAACCGCAAAAAGAGCCTGGAGCAAGACCTTTCCTTCTACTATGGCCCCAACTGGCGCGAACAAGTAGCCCCCTCGCCAGCAGGTCAAGCCTACGTGCAACGCATTAAAGAAGTATCTGAGAAAGAACCAGAACTGTTGATTGCCCAATCTTACACCCGCTACCTTGGCGACTTATCCGGCGGTCAAATCCTCAAAGGGATTGCAGTACGGGCCATGAACCTCGCAGAAGGAGAAGGCACCGCTTTCTACGAATTCAAAGATATTACTGACGAAAAAGCTTTTAAGGCGACTTATCGCCAAGCTTTGAACGACCTGCCGATCGATGAAGCTACAGCCTCTAGCATTGTAGACGAAGCCAACGCCGCCTTTGGTATGAACATGAATTTGTTCAAGGAACTGGAAGGAAATCTGATCAAAGCGATCGGTCAAATGCTATTCAACACCCTAACCCGCAAACGCACTCGCGGTAGTACCGAACTGGCAACAGCGGAGTAAATTAGAGCCGTTTCCCCTTCAATTCTGATTAGTTAGACAAGAATACATTTCTTTTCACAATCCTGGAGGCTGGGTGGCTGTTAAGTTAGCTGTCATCAAGCCCCCAGGATTGTACGCTTTGAGGGGAAAGGGAAAGGGGAAAACCGATCTGTATAGCAAAGTGCTTCGCCTTTAGTGCTGAGTGTAAACACAGTCGCTTCCTTGCTTTGATAGCCCTATACTTTCCTAACATAAATTACTATGGCTATAAATTATTAAATTTTATGTCTATGCGCGTGGAAACCCGGATAAATTGCCTAACTTAGTTTAGCGCCTACGAAATATCGGCAATGACGATCGCAACCGTAAATCCAGCCTTAGCCTTTCTGCAACAAATTCAACAACGTCAATCTGGTTCTGTCCCATCGCCGCCACCCCCACCACCGCCGCCACCGCCGACGGTTGCTCCCGCACCAACGAAAAACTGGACGCGCATAGAAATTATGCCCGGTTTGGAAATTCATATACGCCAGGACTTTATCTACCCAAATAATCTGCAAGCTCGGCAAAACTTAGTGCAATTAATCAGTCAAAAAATTTTCGCTATATTTAACCTAAATCAATCATCAAAATGAAAACGCCTCAAATCGAACTCATCCCTTTAAGAGCAGCAGTTAGTTCAGATTCTCCCACGACATTAGATGTTTTGGTGAGAATTATCCCACCCAATCCTGAAGAAGACATCAAACGATCGACACTAAATATCGGCTTAGTAATCGATCGATCCGGTTCGATGGCAGGACAAAAAATTGAATATGCACGTCAGGCAGCTTGCTACGCCGTACAGCAACTCCTACCAAGCGATCGCGTCAGCGTCACCATTTACGACGATCGGGTAGAAACCTTAGCACCCACCACTCTGGCAATTAATAAAGCTGACATTATCCGCAAAATCCAAGAAATTCGGGACAGAAACAGCACCGCACTTCATGCCGGTTGGGTACAAGGAGGCATCCAAGTTAGCCAACATCTCAATAGGGAACACTTAAACCGGGTGATTCTGCTATCTGATGGACAGGCAAATGTCGGCGAGACAAATCCAGATGTCATCGCCTCTGACGTACATGGTTTGGCGGAACGGGGTGTCAGCACCACCACAATGGGAGTCGGCGATGATTACAACGAAGATTTGCTAGAAGCAATGGCGCGTAGCGGTGACGGCAACTACTATTACATTCGATCGCCGGAACAGCTGCCAACAATTTTTGAAAGGGAGCTGCAAGGCTTAATGGCTACCATTGGCAGTACAGTCACACTGGGAATTGAACCGCGAGCAAATGTTGAATTTGTGGAAGTGCTTAACAATTTGGATATAAACGACAATGGTCGGTTCCAGTTGCCAAATTTGGTGATAGGCAATCCAATTGAAGTTTTAGTTCGCCTGAAAGTCCCTGCAATGGCAAAGGCTCAAGACTTATGTTATTTCCGATTGGCTTGGAATAACCCCCAACAACAGGAACGGCAAAAAATTCGGATGGGGTTGCAACTGCCAGTAGTGAGTTCTGCTCAACTAGAGGAATTTCCTCTCAACTTAGAAGTACAGCAACAAGTAGCCTTGCAGATGGCAGCGCGAGCCAAGAAAGAAGCTGTACGACTGGTGGATCGCGGAGAATATGACCAAGCAAGCCTACTGCTGCAACAGACCCAACAGAAGATTTTGAGCAACCCCCACTTACCTATGATGGCACCAGAGGCTGAAGCTTTATCTGACTTAGATTCTCAACTCCAGTCGCGGGAGATGTCAACCTATCGCAAAATGTCTTCTTATCAGAGCCAAAACCGCCAGTATAGTAGTGGTCATTATGCCCTTTACTATAGATTAAAACTATCAGGCGGTGACATCGCCCAAAAACGGGTGGATGCGATCGTTAACTCTGCTTCTAGCGATCTTTCCAGTAATGGTGCTATATCTAGTGCCATTCACAGTGCGGCTGGGCCAGAACTTTTAGAAGAATGTAGCCGTCTGAATGGCTGCGGTATCGGTGAAGCTAAAATTACCCGTGGCTATAACTTGCCAGCACAATGGGTTATTCACACAGTTTGCCCAGTCTGGGAGGGTGGCTCTAGTGGAGAGGAATTGCTGTTGGCTCAGTGTTACCGCAGCTGCTTGGAATTAGCAGTGCAGAACTCTATAAATGCGATCGCTTTTCCAGCTATGGGCATAGGCGCTATGGGTTTCCCGATCCAGCTTGCGGCTCAAATTGCTTTCAAGGAGGTTAGTCGTTTCCTTGCAAGTAACACTTCTATTGGGACAGTAATTTTCGTTTGCTTGGATAGAAATGCTCAAACTTTCTTCGATGAGGAATTACGGAAAGTTATTGGGAGGTAGACTTTTTGAATTGTTTATTAATTGTTAATGACCAATTGACAAAGGCGTTTAAGAATTCGCATAACATTGTACAATTCATTGCCGGGATTAAGAGTGGCAAAGGTTTTGGACAAACCGTACTGTGGTCTTTCTCCTTTGATTAATTTGAGAAAGATAAAACTGCCGCCAGTAGTAATCATGCCGCATTGTTGAAATTGTAGAAGGGGGAGAGGGTAGTCCGCGCCTTCTCTACTTTGCTCAAGAGTAAGACATAATATCGATACCACACTCATCAACTAAATAACAAAGAGCGCGAAAACGCAAGCCAACTAATTGGTCGTAAATCGGGTTAAGCTTGCACAAAGGTGGAATATGAGCTATTTTGCGACCAAACAGCTTGATATCGCGCTCAAACGGACACTGAGCCGGAATAGCCTTGTAGAGTAACTTAGCAAATTTGGCATTACGAATCTGAATTTGGTCAAGCCATTGACGCACCGGGTGCAGTATATCGAGTTGAGGCGTGGAATTGGCGGCTTGACCAAGTAGAGTAGCATCCCGATCGTTTGTCAATATCTTAGTCATAAGTTTAGCTTTTGGCTTTCCTAAGTGTCTAACAACTTTACTTATCCATATTTTCACTATACAAAGGCTAAAGACTGATTAGGTAAAGGAATGAATAAAAAGATTTAATGTTTTGATGAAGCCCTGGTTATGAGCGATCCCAACAGTATTGAGTCAACCTCCAGATAGACGACAGGTTTTGCCTAAGTCCTGATGGCATTACCCATCACCCAATAACGATTAGTTAATGATTTAGACCAGTGCAGGTTCTGGCAATGCGCCTTGCATTTTACCCAGATAATTAATTAAATTATCCAACTGTTGATCGGCACTCATAACGCCCAATCCCCGAATGGTCACCTTGCTGCGAGAGTAGACAAAACGAGACTGAAGATGATCTGGCAAATTAGCCGCAAGTAAGTTCCAAGCTGGTTCCTCCATTGGCGTTTCCAGGAGCACGTGCTGTTTGCCTTCTGGTTTAATGCGGGAGAAACCGAGTTTTTTCGCCAAATGCTTCAGTTCCATCACTTTTAATAACTGTTGAGCGGGTTTGGGGATCGGGCCATAGCGATCGATCCAATCTGCCGCAATCTGATTCAACTCCTGCTTAGAACTAGACACCGCCACAGACCGATAAGCACTCATCTTTTGATCCAAATCCGTAATATAATCAGCTGGGATAAAAGCGGTCAGACTGAGGTCGATCTGCGTATCGTCAACTTTAGGAATTTCTTGGCCGCGAATTTCTTGAATTGCCTCTTGCAGCATTTCCGTGTAGAGGTCAAAACCGATCGCATCCATTTGACCCGACTGTTCCGCACCCAACAAATTGCCCACACCGCGAATCTCCATATCCCGCGTCGCCAGCTGATACCCAGATCCCAACTGGGTAAACTCCTGAATTGCCCGCAAACGCTGTCGCGCCGTATCAGTTAGCTGACTTTGTTTGGGATAAAATAGCCATGCGTGAGCTTGAATCCCCGCCCGACCAACCCTACCGCGCAGCTGATATAGTTGACCGAGACCGAATTTCTGGGCATCTTCAATCAAAATTGTATTGACTCGCGGAATATCTAAGCCAGACTCAATAATAGTAGTGCAGAGGAGGATATCCGCCTCACCATTGCTGAAAGACAGCATTGTAGTTTCTAACTCAGATTCGTCCAGTTGACCGTGTGCGATCGCCAACCTTGCTCCCGGCACCATCTCCCGTAGTTTAGCACCAGTTTCCTCAATACCCTCAATTCTTGGCAGCACATAAAACACCTGTCCGCCGCGATCGAGTTCCTGACGAATAGCAGTACGTACCGCCTCTGGATCGTAGGGAGAAAGATGAGTTTTAATCGGACGCCGCGACGGTGGTGGCGTCGTAATCAAACTCATTTCCCTTATCCCTGACAGCGACATATAAAGAGTGCGAGGAATAGGAGTAGCTGTCAGCGTCAACACATCCACCTGGGTTTTCAGCGTTTTAATTTTCTCCTTCTGATTTACCCCAAAACGCTGTTCCTCATCTATCACCAGCAACCCTAAATCGCGGAAATTAACTCCTTTTCCTAATAACTGCTGCGTTCCCACCACCACATCCAATTCACCAGTTGCCAATCGCCGTAAAATGTCGCGCCTTTCTTCTTCACTGCGGAAACGATTCAGCAATCCCACATTAACTGGATAAGGAGAAAAGCGTTCTTTGAGTGTGTGATAATGTTGTTGCGTCAAAACCGTTGTCGGCGCAAGCACAGCTACCTGTTTCCCAGCAGTAACGGCTTTAAATATCGCTCGAATCGCTACTTCTGTTTTGCCAAAACCTACATCCCCACATACCAATCGATCCATCGGTCTGGACGATTCCATATCCCGCTTGATATCTTGCGTTGCCTTCAATTGATCGGGAGTTGGTTGGTAAGGGAAAGAATCTTCCAATTCCTCCTGCCAGGGGCTATCTGACGGATAAGTGAAACCTTGTTCTTGTGCGCGTTTTGCATATAATTTCAGCAAATCGACTGCCAATTTCTTGATCGATTTGCGGACTTTATTTTTAGTATTTTCCCAGGCTTTGCCAGACATTTTATTAAGTTCTGGAGCCTTATCGCCCGTAGTGCGAAAGCGCGACAATGCGTTCAACTGATCTGCCGCCACCCGCAGCAAACCATCCGCATATTGCACTACCAAATATTCGCGGGTTTCATTATTAATTGTCAGCTTTTCCAACTTAATAAACTTACCGAGGCCGTGGTTTCTGTGAATTACATGATCGCCTGGTTGGAGTTTGTTGGGGTCAACTTGTTTCGAGGCGGCGCGGCGACGTTTGCGGACATAACTGGAGGTGGCGAGGCTATGCTGTCCGTAGAATTCGCGATCGGTTACTACCACCAGCCGGAAAGTGGGCAGAATAAAGCCTTCTAGTTCTGCCAATCCCGAATATTTCAATGCGATCGGCGTATGTTGGATTTGTAGCTTGTCAATGGCTGGGTAGTCGCGGGGATTGGGGATAAACTGGGCTGGGCAATCGTGTTCTTGCAGTAGGGAAACGGAACGGGAAGGTTGAGCGGATACAATCCAGATGGAGTAGTTTTTGGCTAGTTCGCCCCGCAGAATTTGGGCAATTTTGGCAAACTGATGGGGCGTTGTCGGAACTGGGCGACTGGCGAGATTAAGGCCGTTATTTTCTTCTGCCAATTCCGATAAATAAACGCAGTTAAAACTTTCTGTCCCAGCTAATGAATCGTCAAAAGAACGATGAATGGGGGGGAGGGGAATTTCAGTTTTGAGATTTGAGATTTGAGATTGAATTTGCAATTGGCGACATTGTTCTTCTGCGTGTCCGATCCAGACGCTACTATGGGCGCGACATTGTTCTGGTTCATCGATCGCAACTAAGGTATTTGGCGGTAAGTAATCAAGTAAGGAGGCGGGTTTGTCAAAGGCGATACCCAAGAAGCGGCGAATGCCCTCCGGCGGATTGCCAGCGTCGAATTTCTCTTGTTCTTCTGGGGATAGGTAGTTTTTAATGCGATCGCTTTTTTCTGCTGTCAGCGATGCCATCACGATCGGGCCAAAATCCGTGGGCGTCAAAACCAGCCGATCGATGCGATCGAGCGATCGTTGGGAGTCTGGCGCAAACTCCCGCATCTTCTCCAGTTCATCGCCAAACCATTCCAACCGCACCGGCAACTCAGCCGAAACCGGAAACACATCAATAATATCGCCGCGCCGACTCCATTGGCCCTCCATTTCCACCAATGGAACCCGTTCGTAGCCCAACTTAGCTAACTTTTGGCTAAATTCGTTTAAATTCCAAGTTTGACCGCCCTCCAGAGTCAAGCAATAAGCTTTGAAAGCATTTACTGGCGGCAGGTGCGGTTGCAGGGCGCGTTCTGTCGCTACGATCGCCACAGAGGAGTTTTGAGTTTGTAGGGGCGGGTTTTTCTGTGATGTAAGGCTTCCCACAGATAAGTCTAATAAACCCGCCCTTACAGAGTTTTGAGTTGTAGATTCTGAATTTAACTCAGAACTCAAAACTGAGAACTCAGAACTAACTAAATCTGCCAACACCTGCATCTGTCCCCAAGTCATTTCTGATTCCGGGTCGAACGGTTCGTAGGGCGATGCTTCTGAGGTAGGGTAAAAATGCACCGTCTGCCAACCCATCGCCTCTAGCTGGGCGGCCCAGCGTCCGGCTTCTTCCAAAGTTGCCGTTACCACAAACAAATTCCGCCCCTCGGTTTGCGCTAAGGCAGACGACACCAACCCTTTGGGAATGCGGGGAATGCCATTGAGTCGCACGCATTGCGTGCGATTTAGCTTAGTGAGGAGTTCTGTAGTGAGGGCCGATCGCCCTAATGCCCTAATGATGGAAGAAAAGGCCATGAGTTCTAGAACTGCTTAACTCGTTGGGAAACTTAGTGAAGACGCATAGCTGCCTACCTCCACCATTTTAGAAGATAGCTTTCACAATAGTTCACTTAAACTCGATTTAATAATCTCCACTAATTCTGCTTCAGACCAAGGTTTAAATAAGCAGGTATGGAGATTCGCCTCCGCTTTCGCTCGATTAATTGCTGATTCATCGGCTTGACCCGTCAGCATCACTTTAATAATGTTGGGAAATTGCTGATGAACGCGAATAAGAAACTCATCCCCCTTCATCCCTGGCATTAACCAATCCGAGACAATTAAAGTAATCTTGACTCCCTCCTGAGCGAGTTCGTTAATCACCTCTAAAGCCTCATCGGGATCTTCAGCCATTTCATAACTATAGGCATCCCCAAATGCTGCTCTTAGTTGCGTCTTCAAACTATGTAGTATCACTCTCTCATCGTCAACGCACAAAATTACTGGTTTAGACATTTAAATTTTTCCTAACTAAGCTTAATTGGAATAAAAACACTGAATGTAGTCTGCCCTGGTTTGCTTTGTACCTCGATTTTACCAGAATGCTTTTTCACAATCTTTTTGACAATATCCAGCCCCAATCCGCTGCCCTCTCCGGCATTTTTTGTAGTGAAAAATGGCTCAAATATTCTGGATATAATCTTTTCTGGTATTCCCTTTCCGCTATCGGTAATGCTAATTTTAACCATCTGGTCAATTCGAGTTAAATCAATCCTTAAAATACCTCGATAATCCATCGCTTGTAAGGCATTGTGGATCAGATTTGTCCAAACCTGATTAAGTTCGTCTGGATAACATAATATGGGTGCTAATTCAGCATAGTTTCTAATTACCTCTACCCCCTGTTTTAGTTGATTGTGATAGAGGGTTAAAATAGTTTCAATCCCCTCCGTTATCTTGACTGCAATCATTTTACCATCATGGTTATAATGGGCATAAGTTTTGAGGGCAAACACAACTTTTGAGGCTCGTTCTGTGGCTGTTTCGATGGTTTTTGTGCTTCTTTTTAATTCGGAAAGTTTATAAGCAATTTCTATGATTTCAAAACTGTCATGTCTTTTAAACAGGGCTAAAAAGGTGTTGATTTCATCATAAATTCCCATAATTACCAGGCGATCGGCAATCGACTCGGCGTTATCAATCTCTAATTCTTCCAGTTGGCGTCTTAAGGCTTTCCTTAATTGACGCTCTTCTTTGGTAGATAAGATGATTTCTTGTTGGAGCGATCGCTGTAATAAAGCCAAAAAATCCTGTCCTTCGTCTGGAGAAAGAGATTGAAAGAGTGCGGGTAATTGTTCTAGAGTTTGACTCAAGAACTTGGAGATATTTCCAGCCGAGGAACGAATTGCCCCCAAAGGAGTATTGACTTCGTGGGCAATCCCTGCAATCAGTTGTCCCAATGCGGCCATTTTTTCCGCTAGAATCAGTTCTTGTTGAGTGGCTTTCAATTCTTGCAAAGTTTTTGCTAATTCCTCATTAGTTTTGGCTAAGTCATCATTTTTTTGGACGAGACTCTTTTGCAGGGAACGTAAAGCCAAGTGCGTTTCTACGCGAGCCAAAACCTCTTCTACCTGAAAAGGTTTGGTGATGTAGTCCACTCCGCCAACTGCAAAAGCTTTCACCTTATCTAGCACATCATTGATAGCGCTGATAAAAATCACTGGAATTTCGCGAGTTAGTTCATCTGATTTTAGCTGATTGCAGACTTCGTAGCCATCCATCTCCGGCATCATTATATCCAGCAAAATCAAATCGGGAAGCGATTGGCGAATACCCGTCAGTGCCAATTTTCCATTGGGTACGGCTCGAATTTTGTACCCCTGTTCGGTCAATATGCCGACTAACAGGCGCAAGTTCGCTGGAGTATCGTCAATCGCTAAAATATTGCCTTTAAAATTAGTCATTAGTCATTAGTCATTAGTCATTAGTCATTAGTCATTAGTCATTAGTCATTAGTCATTAGTCATTAGTC